>DASZWQ010000062.1 GCA_035546535.1 Pirellulales bacterium
GGCTGGCCAATCGATTCGTCGAGTCCGGCTGGTCCGTCAAGGCCATGCATCGGCTGATCATGCTTTCGGCCACCTATCAAATGTCGACGACATTTAGCCCTGCGGCCGCCGAGACCGATCCCGATAACCGGCTCTTGTGGCGGATGAATCGCCGCCGTTTGGAAGCCGAGGCCGTGCGCGACTCGTTGTTGTTCGTGGGCGGTGATCTTGATACGTCGCTGGGCGGTTCCCTGCTGAAGAGTAAACCGCGCGCTTACGTTACGAGCACAACGTCGGTCGATGCGACGAGCTACGCGACGAATCGACGCAGCCTGTATCTGCCCGTGGTGCGCAGCGCTCTCTACGAACCGTTCCAGGCGTTCGACTTTGCCGAGCCGACCACGATCAAGGGAGATCGCGACAGCACGACCGTCGCCTCACAGGCGCTGTTCATGATGAACAGCGAAGTGATGAACGAACAATCCTTGCGATTGGCCGAGCGTTTGCTCGCCGAGTATCCAAGCGATCGCGCGGCGCGGGCGAAAGGTCTCTACATGATCGCCTTCGGCCGCTCACCGACCGAGGCCGAGGTAACTCGGGCCCTGGGCTTCGTCGAGCGTTATGCACGCGAGGCGGCGGCCTCCGGCGATGCAGCCGCGGATATGCCCGCCTGGCACGCGCTGTGCCGCGTGATTCTGTCATCGAACGAATTTCTCTATGTTGAGTAAGAGGCGGCCGAGTACGGGTTGACAGGTCATGACACACAAAGCTTGCGGCCAGTTCGAGCGCGTCTTCAGCCGGCGCGAACTCTTGCAGCAGAGCAGTGCCGGCTTCGGGTTGTTGGCGCTCGGCGGACTATTGGGCGAGCATGCGCAGGGCGGCACGGCGAACGGACCGGTGAACGCCCGCCCACTTGCGGCCCGGGCCCCGCATTTCGCGCCACGCGCCAAGCGAGTGATCTTCTTGTTCATGCACGGTGGGCCGTCGCAGGTTGATACGTTCGACTACAAGCCCTTGCTCACGCGCGATCATGGCAAGCCGCTTCCTTTCGACAAGCCGCGCGTCGTATCGTCCGAGACAGGCAACCTGCTGGCGAGTCCCTGGAAATTCCAGCGGCACGGGGAATCGGGCGCGTGGGTCAGCGAACTGTTTCCGCACGTGGCCCAGTACGTCGATGACATGTGCTTTCTGCACGGCATGCACGGGTCGAATTCGCGCCACGGTGGCGCGCTCCTCGAGCTGCACACCGGTAGCGACACATTTGTGCGGCCGAGCATGGGCTCGTGGATCGGTTACGGCCTGGGGACCGAGAACGAGAACCTGCCGGCGTTCATCACGGTCTGTCCCACGCTGACGCACGGTGGCGTGAACAACTATAGCTCGGCGTTCCTGCCGGCCGTATATCACGGCACGCCGCTGGGCAACGCCAGCGTGCCCTCGGCCAAAGCGAAAATCCCCTTCATCGATCAGCGATCGCCCGCTGCGCAACAGCGGATGGAACTCGACCTGCTGCGGGAAATCAATAACGAACAACTGGCGCGCACCGGTCCGGACGCGGGGCTCGAAGGGCGCATCGAGGCGTTCGAACTGGCGTTTCGCATGCAGTCGGCGGCTCCCGAGATGCAGGACATCGCTGACGAGACGGCCAGCACGCAGCGGCTTTACGGGCTCGACGATCCGAAGACGCAGAATTTCGGCCGGCAGTGCCTGATGGCGCGGCGCTTTGCCGAACGTGGGGTGCGGTTCGTTCAGGTATCGCACAGCTACAAGTGGGATCAGCACGGCGGCTTGAAAAAAGACCACGCCTCGAATGCCGCCGAGGTTGATCGCCCCATCGCCGGACTGCTCTGCGACTTGAAAGCCCGCGGCTTGCTGGACGAGACTCTAGTGCTGTGGGGAGGCGAGTTCGGCCGCACGCCGACGGCGCAAGGGGACGACGGTCGCGATCACAACCCGCACGGCTATACCATGTGGTTGGCGGGGGGAGGGGTGAAGGCAGGATTCAGCTACGGCGCCACGGACGACTACGGCTATTTCGCAGTGCAGGAAAAAGTTCATCTGCACGACCTGCACGCGACCATGCTGCACCTGCTGGGGCTGGACCACACCCGGCTCACTTACCGCCACGCAGGGCGCGACTTCCGCTTGACCGACGTCAGTGGCAACGTGGTGAGCGAGATTTTCGCTTAACGGCCAATACGCACGAGCGGATGGGTTGACGATCGTGCCCTCGCGTTTTGCAACTCTTCAAGGCGCATCCGCGGCATCGATGTGGCGCGCGACGCCTCGCTGCGACGAATGAGCCGCGAACGCGGCGGCGAATTTCCGCTCGGCGATCGTGAGCGCGACAATCAGCGGAACGCCGACCCAGGCCAGGCGCTGGACACCGCGCCACCGGGGCGCGAATGCGCTCAACCGGGGCAATTCGACAGCCCAGGCGAGAAGCGGCGCCAGCAACAGGCACCCGGCCAGGGCTGTCGACAGGTTGCCAAAAAACAGCCCGACGACAACCACGGCGAATATTCCGATCACGCCCATTCCCAAGCTGCCGGGAACTGGTGGTAGAGGTGCGCGATTGTATGCGGCCATTGCCGCGCCCGTCATCGCTCCGGCCAGGCCCAGCCCCAAGAGTCCACCCATGAAGTATCCGGAGAGCATGACCGTAACGGCCGCCGCATAGGCGTCGAGGATCAGCACGCTATAGACGGCCAGCGTCGAAGTCCGCGCGGCGAGTGCGGTTAACGCTGCCCAAATCAGCACCGCCATCGCCGCCAGCCCTGCCAAGATCGTGGTCGCTTCGACGGGTGACCATTCCGCCGCGTCGCGGCCATCCAGAACGGTCAGGTAGACCGAGTTGTGCAAGAGGATCGGTGCCGCGATCGCGGCCAGCGCGAAGCGCAGGAGCCACGCCATGCGCCTCGAACGAGTGGCCGCCGCAAGGCTCTCAACCACGATTGTCAGTGGCACCTGCAGCGTGAGAAACCGCGCGCGGTCCTCAACTGGCGGCCAGTGGGGCCACTGATCGGTAACTCCGCTGGCGGCCAAGACTCCCGCGCCGATCGCCCAACTCCAGCGCGCTCCTTCGCGCCGCGCCCTGTAGGCGATCAAACGCATGACCGCGGCCGCCGTCAGTGCGCCAACGAGGATTGCCTCGGCCAATACAAGGATGTCAAACATTGGCCACGTCTCCCGCGAGGGAGTGCCGCCAGGGCGCGTGTCGCAGGTCGCGCCGCGGAATGACCCGCCGAAGCGTGCCTTACTTGGCTGCTTCGATGCCGACGATAATCGTAATCTCGTCCCCCAGCGCCTTGGGCTCGACCGTCATGCCGAAGTCGCTGCGTAGAAGCGAGAACGTCGATACAAAGCCGATCCGTTGCGTCCCCTTCGGAAATTCGACAACCTTGTCGGCTCCCTTGAGCTTGAAGGAAAGGGGCTTCGTCACGCCATGCATGGTCAGGTCGCCCGTGACCTCGTAACCTCCCTCGATGGCTTTGACCTTCGTGCTTTGGAAGGACATGGTCGGGAACTGCTTGGCGTTGAAATAATCGGGGGCCCGCAAGTGCTCGTCCCGTTTCTGATTGTTGGTATCAATGCTGTCGATCGGAATCGACAGCGCAAACGATGACTTGGCCGGGTCGGCTTTGTCGATAGTGATGTTTCCCGAGAAATCGTTGAACCGCCCGTGGATATTGCTGATACCAGCGTGCAAGATCATGAACGAGACCGAGGAATGGACGGGGTCGACCTTGTAGGTGTCGGCTGCCCGCGCTACGCAGCAGCATGCCATGAGAACTAGCGTCAGGGTGCATCGTCGAATTGCCGCTGTCATCGTTCAATCCTTGCACAAGGTGGGAGGGGTTAATACCGGAGCATCATAACGCGTCGCGGCCACTAACTCCATAATGCACGAGGCGTCGGCTGGAGAACTGCAAGGTCGAAAAGCGGCGCCCTTACGTACGCGGCTTCTCAAAAGGCAAAATCGCTTAACCCGGGGTGATTGTCGGGACGGCGCCCGAGGGGCCAGAAATATTTTCGGTCCGTCTCGCTAATTGCCAGATCGTTGATCGAGGCGTGGCGGATGGCCATCAGACCCTGCTCGTCGAACTCCCAGTTCTCATTGCCGTACGATCGGAACCAGTGCCCGTCGGCGTCGTGCCATTCATAAGCAAAGCGCACGGCGATGCGATTGCCGCCGAATGCCCACAGTTCCTTGATTAGTCGATAATCGAGCTCGCGTTCCCACTTGCGGCGCAGGAACGCAACGATCTGCTCTCGGCCGACGATGAATTCCGAGCGGTTTCGCCACCGGCTCTGTGGACTGTAAGCCAGCGACACCTTCTCCGGATCGCGCGAGTTCCAGCCATCTTCGCCGGCGCGGACCTTCTGGATGGCGGTCTCGTGCGTGAACGGTGGATACGGCGGTCGCGCTTCAGAACTGTTCATGGTTCAGTCCCTCCAACTCTTTCGAGACGGGGTCCCCGAGGGAGCGGTCCAATCCCTGGCTGGACAAGGAAGGCTGCCCCGTCGAGATTGTCCTCGTTGAAGCTACCTGGTGCTGCTATCGTCTCAGCATGAATGGTCTACGCCGCGACGTCGCTCAACCGTGCCTGGCCGCTTGCGAGAGGAACCAGGTGCGGCGCTCGGTCTCGTCGATCCAATTCTCGATCAGGCTAGCCGTGGCCACGTCGTTGTGCTCATCGCACACCGCGTGCGCGGCGCGCAGCGACCTGGTCAACTGTTGATTGTCGGCCGCCAACTCGGCCAGCATCTGCTGCGGACCGACGAACTCTTCGTCATTGTCGTGCAGGCGCTGGCTGCGGGCGATGTCGCCGATCGATCGCAACGTCGTGCCGCCGATCTTGCGGGCTCGTTCGGCAACGTCGTCGGTCATGCCGAAGATCTGCTCTGACTGCTCATCGAGCAACAAGTGGTAGTCGCGAAAGTGCGGGCCACTCATGTGCCAGTGAAAGTTCTTGGTCTTCACGTATAGCGCGAACACATCAGCCAGCAGCAATCGCAGCTCGACACAGATCTCGTCGACACCTTCTCGCGGCAAATCGGTGGGCGTCGCCAAAGCCGGATTCACGCGCGTCTTCGTCGCTTGCGTCGTGGACATGATTGGTCTCCTTTCAGGTCGAGAGAGGGCAATCGCCAAACCAAGCCTTTAATTGGGACACTCTTTACAAGTGTCCCGAAGCCACTTCTGCTTTGATAAGCGTAAGGGGTGGACAGCCATTTTCGGTGTCGCGGCAGGTCGCTGTAATTCCTCGTCTTATGCCTGCGGACAGCGTTTGTCCATCAGCCTCGATCGTAAGTTCAGGAAATCCGGCTCGTCGCTCAGTTCATACCCAGCGAGTGCAGGAGCAGATACCAGAGTATTGCCGCCGCCAAACCGCCGGCATGCGACGAAAAATGATCCGCGATCAGGTAAGCACTCAAGCAGCTTGTAGCGATGAGCAGAAACATGGCAGCACGCGATAACCAAGAATCAACAGTTCGATCGATTCTCTGACCGGCAGAGATCGATTGCCAAGTGTAGGGCGCGGTCTACGATTGACATGGCCCTCTGCTGTGGGGTTCGGCCATGTATCTTTGTCCTCTATCTAACTGAGCGGCCGGCGTGGACGCGCGACGCAATAATTCTGAGGGGTGGCCGGCCTTCCACGAGGCTGGGCTTACTTCTGACAGAATGAAAGCGAAGATTCATAGGTAGCAAGGGGTTGGGTTATGGATTTCCGTAATACGACCATCGCCATCGAGCATTACCTGGGACAATTGGCCCGGCTCGACGGCGAGGCGTCGACGGATCCGATCATTCGCGCCCTGATCGAAACTTCGGTCGCGAGACTGCATCTTCTCTGCAGGACACTTTTGCTGCGCAGCTATCCGCGGCTGATGCGTCCTCCGCTGAATCTGCAATCCGAGGAGATGCTTGGCGCCGTCGTGGATCGATTGCTCAGGGCGATGCAGGAAGTCCGTCCGCGGACAGTGCGGCAGTTCTTCGCGTTGGCGAACCAGCACATGCGGTGGGAGCTGAACGACCTGGCCCGGCGTTTGGATGCGCGAGAGCCGGCTGTAGAATTTCAGGAACCGCTCTTCCCGACCGCCGAGAGTAGCGCCTCGGGGCTGACGACCAACGCGCGCCGGATGCTCGAAGCGATCGAGTCGCTTCCCGACGACGAGCGCGAGGTATTCAGTCTGGTGCGTATCCAGGGGTTGTCACAGGCCGAGGTGGCCGAGTTGTTGGGCACTTCGACCAAGACGATTCAGCGGCGGTTGAACCGCGGCTTGATGATTCTGGCCGACCGTCTCAGCGACTTGGACCCCACCGCTTCGCAGCAAACGGATTCGTGAGTTCGATCTTTCGACAACGAGCATATCATGACGTACGAAGAACGAATCGATGAATTGCTGACCGAAGTGCTGGAAACGGATCGTACGCCCGAAGACGTCTGCGCGGAAGAACCGCAATTACTCACCGCGGTTCGAGCGCGGCTGAACCGATTCCGTGCCGTGGAGGCTCAGGTGAATTCGCTTTTTCCGCCCACCGAAGGAAGAGCTACGCCGCTCGATACGTTGTCACAGGTAAACGCGAATATCGCGATGCCGTCGATTCCTGATTACGACGTGGAACGAATCCTCGGCCACGGCGGCATGGGCATCGTGTACAAAGCGCATCATCTGAAGCTGAATCGCGACGTCGCGCTCAAGATGCTGCTGACCGGTTCCTATGCCAGTCGCCAGGAGCACGCACGGTTCGTGCGCGAAGCCGAGGCGATTGCCGCCCTGCGGCATCCGCACATCGTGCAGGTTTACGACATTGGCGAAGTCGACGGCCATCCCTATTACACGATGGAATTCGTCGACGGTGGCAGTCTCGCCCAGAAGCTCGCCGGCACAACCCAGCCGGTGCGCGAAGCGGCGGAGATGGTCAGCAGGCTCGCCGAAGCCGTGCAGGCCGCGCACGAATCGGGAATCGTCCATCGCGATCTCAAGCCTGGCAATATTCTGTTGGCCGATGGAGAAACTCCGAAGATCACGGACTTCGGCCTGGCGCGCCGATTGGATCGCGACAGCGGGTTGACGCACACCGGCGCCCGCATCGGCACGCCGAGTTACATGGCTCCCGAACAGATGACCGGCGGCGCGTCGGCGCTCAGCCCGGCCGTCGATATCTTTGCCCTGGGTGCCATTTTATACGAGATGTTGACCGGGCGACCGCCGTTCCAGGGCGAGAGTCTTTCCGATATCGAACGCAAGCTGACGACCGAGGATCCGCTTCCTCCGGCGCACTTGAATCCCAAGGTGCCGCGCGATTTGCAGACGATCTGCCTGAAATGTCTCGAAAAAGATCCTCGCGCGCGCTACCCCACGGCCGGCGAGCTGGCGGCGGACTTGGATCGCTTTCTGCACCACGAGCCGATTCGCGCGCGACCCATTGCCCCCGCCGAACGAGCCGCCCGCTGGATTCGGCGGAACCCGCTCCTTGCGGCGCTGGCCGTGACTTCGGTGGTGCTGATCGCGTTGATCGCCAGCGCCGTGACCCAGGAATGGGCGGAGGCAGCCGCGCGGCGAGCGGAGAAAATGCGGTTGAATATGCGCCTGGATTCCGGAATCCAGTTAGTGCAGGCCGGCCGTTTTGCCGAAGCACGGGCCATCCTGGGCAAACTGGGCGATGGTGGCTTTGCGGAATTGCGACAGCGCATCGACCGGGTCCTCGATGATCTCACGCTCGTCGAAAACCTGGAGTTGGTCGAAGAACGCCGCGCCACGGTCCTCAATGCGCAAGATTCCAACTGGCGTCCCAACGCGCGGGCTGCGGCGGAATACGAAGCGTTGCTGGCCAGCGCCGGAATCGGCAAGGCGGCGGCCGATTCGGCCACGGTGGCGGCGCGAATCAAGGCGTCGGATGTGCGCGCGGCGCTCGTGGCCGCGGTGGATGACTGGTCGGTCTGCGAGTCCGATGCACGCAGCCGCGATTGGTTGCTCGCCGTCGCGCAGGCGGCCTCGGCCGACCAATGCGACTGGCAGAAGCAATACCATGATCCGGTCAAGTGGAGTGATCCAGACCACCTTGCACACCTGGCTGAGACAGCGCCTTTGGCGACCGTTTCGGTGCTGCAGCTAAGGGCGCTCTGTCATCGACTGGCTGTCGCGAAGCTTGACGTGAAATCCTTTCGAGCGCGCGTCCAGCAGGCACACGTCAATAGTTTGTTGGCGAACCTGGCTTTGGCCGACGCCTTGCGAAAGAACGACCCGTTGGAATCACTGCGGTACTACCAGGCCGCACTTGCCATCCGGCCCGACTCGAGCACGGCACACAACAATTTGGCCGTCGCGCTCGTGGCACTCGGACGACGCGAGGAAGCGATCGCCGAATACCAAAGGTCCCTCGAGTTCGATCCGCGGTCGACCGCTGCCCACTACAATCTGGCGCGCGAGTTGTCGCAAGAGCGGCCCGGCGAGGCGGTCATACACTTCGAGCAAGCCAGCAAGCTGGATCCGAAACTGTCAGTGGCCTATCTCGGGCTGGGAGAAATATTGCTCGGAGAACAAAGGTACGCCGAGGCCGCGGCCTGCCTCAATCGTGGGCTCGCCGTGGTCGGCCAGGGCGAGCCACTGCGGGACGAGTTTATCCAGCTCCTCGAACGCTGCGAAGCGCAAGGCCGCGTAGGGCCCTAGCAGCCTGTTGAAAAAAGCCCTCGGGGCTTTTTTCAACCTCGCCAAGTGCGACGCAAAGCTTCGCACGGCTCGCAAAATAACGACTTACGTCGATATTTTGCCATCGCATCCCTGCGATGTCGCAGCCCGTTGAGTTCTTCGACAGGCTGCTAGACAAGTCTAGACAATCGGCGGCCCTCTCAACGCAGCGAAACGATCCGCGCGTTCTGGCAGCTTGCCAGGGCGCGCGGTTTTTTTGCGCCGCCGCGGCAGCATTCCCGTAGGCAAAAAGCCCGTAGAAAAAAAGAAAGCCGCCAAGGCGGTTAGGGGCGCCTGGCGGCTATGGCTGCAACTCGTGGGGGAGGGCCGCTACGGGGATAGAGGCCAATGCAGCCTCTGAAACTTTAGCGATCTGCGCCCCCCACTCACAATATGCCGATAGGCATACGAAAAATGGTCTTACGTACTGCGAAAAGTCGTTGCGACAAAATGCCTTACATCAAGCCTGGTCGGCGGGAACCATGCCCCCTTCGACAGCAGCAATCCGTGTGCCCTTATGGGGATTCCTTGCGGAAGAGGAAACCCACGATGACCCAGCCGTTTTCCTCGGTCGCGGCATAGGTGCCACCGATTCCCAAGTAACGCCGGGCGACCTGATAATCGGGGAGCTTGCTGCCGTCGAGTTCCGCCTTGCGCACCGTGCCGTCGGCCTGTTCTTCCTGAGCCGATCGGATGATCTGCGCGAGAATGGTTTCCGACTCGGGCAGCTTGCCGGCCTTGAAAAGGTCGTAGGTAATGCGGAACTGCTCATCGGCTCGGGTGAAATTCCGGACGCAAATCTGCGTCGCGCCGAGCTTGGTCAACTCGTCGTTGACGCGCTTGTAGTCGCCATCGTTTTGCAGCCGGTCGCGCTCGTCGGCTCCCGCCAACACTTTCTCCATGAAGTCGACGTGCGAAGCGACGAGCAAATGGCCGCGCGCCACGGCCACGGCGGCATTGGGTAGCTGCACGGCCTCTTCCCCCTCTTCGCCGAGCTTGGCCCGGATGCGATCACCGGCGTTCTTGGGCTCGGGCGAATCCGAGATGGTCACCGAATGCGCCGCCGCGCTGCCACCTCCGATTTGCTCATCGGGCCGCTCGACGACGACGGCAGCCACTGAATCGTCCTCGGCCTTCATCTCCCAGATGATGTAGTCCTTGTAGACTCGCTTGATCACGTTCTCATCGGTTTCCAGCGACTTTTGTACCGCGGCCGCCAAGGCGGCTTCGTTGGTCGTTTCGGCGGCGAACACGAACCGCTCGCTGCTGGGCGTGATGGGCAACTTGTAATCCGTGACCACGAAAGCGCGGTTACCCAAATGCCCCACCAGGTCTTTGCGGATATCGATGCCTGGGCCGTTGGGATCGTCGCGGACACTGTCGATCGTATCGTTGAACGTCCCTTCCGAGCCTTCGCCGAAGAGCTCGTCGAAGAGGGTGCTGAACTTCTCAAAGGCTGTTTTGATCTCCCAATTCAGAGTGGTGAAGGTCACGACGTCTTTCGAGATCCAGGCGGGCGGATTGGCCGGCGCGGCGTTGGGGAACTCGAGCATTCCCATCGCCTTTTCGTAGGGCTTCGGAGCATAGACGGCCGTGCGGTGCAGAATCTCGTAGTCGCCGACGCCCAGGTTTACAAACCCGCCCACGCCCTGGACGGCGCCGAAGCCTTCGTTCCGCAACATCTTGACGTTCTTTTGCCGCTTTTCGTTGTCGGCCGCGCGGAACTCGGCGACCGCCAGCGGATCGATATACCAGCGCACATCCGGCGCCAGCTCGCCGGCAGCGGCCGTCAAGCGCTGGATCACGTGCTGATACGGCGTGAGGCTTGCGAGGCTGTCGTCGCGGTTGCCCGCGAGCCGGGGGATCAAGTCCGTGAGCGCGTCCAGCCCATCGGCGCCGGCCAGCAGCCCGTCCTTCAGCAGGTAGGCCACGTGGCGGATCTCGCTGCTGTCTTCTTTCGAGGGCAAGTCGTAGATCGTGACGGCGATGCCGGAAATCGTCTTATGGCTCTTCTTGGCCTTCTCTTTGAGCAGGTTTTTGTCGGCCTTCTCCAGCGCTTCGGTGGCCTTGTCTTCGTTTCCCGTGACGTCGACCAGCACGATCATCGCCGTACGGCCCGCCGAGGTTCCTACGAGCGCCCCGCTCAATTCGCCGCTGGCAATGCCGCGCAGGTCGTCAATCGACAGGCCGATCTTCTGATGATTGGCCAGCCATTTATCTTCCAATTGCTTGCGCAAGTCCTCGGTGAACGGTTTCATCACCGGGTCCTCGAACAACTGATAGAGCTGCGTCTTCTCCCAATTCGCCGTCAGGCGCGGTGCGCTCGCCACCGAGAAGTACGCCTTCGTCGAATTGGGATAAAGCGTCTCGGCCGCAGGCACCGCGGCCATCACGAGTCCCGAGGAAACGGAAAGCGCCAGCGCGACGAACGACACTACGGAACGAATGAGCACAGCCACCTCCCTCGCTGATTTCCGCCACAAGGATTCGCCGAGGCCGCCTTGCCTCAGACGCGTCGAGCCAAAGGCTTCGGATTTTACTGTCTAGGCAATTTTGGTGCCAGCACGCCAACTGGGCAGTTTAGCAAATCTGAGAAGCCTGTAAGGTGCCTCGAAAAAAGTGCTCTCTCCGTAGACCGGCCGAACGGCCATGCCATGATTCATGTGCATCCCGCAGGCACCCTTAACAAGTCTCCTCGGAATAAAAGTCTGCTGGGCTCCACTAATCTCCGCCAAAATGGTGTCAGGCACATGGCGGGCCAATGGACCTCGGAATCGTGCTGGCAGATAATTCTCGCCATGCGCGACTATCAGAATGAGGGACTGACACACGATCCCCTGCACGGCTATATCCCGTTCACGTCCGGATCGATAGCAGGCGAGACCACCGAGCGGCAACTGATCGACCACCCCTGGCTGCAGCGATTGCGGCAGATCCACCAGCTGCAAACGGCGTGGTGGGTGTTTCCGGCCGCGGAGCATACCCGGTTTCAGCACGTCATTGGCGTCATGCACGTGGCGAGCCGCGCCGTGGCCGCGCTGTATGCAAGCCTCGCGGAAGCCTGCCCCGACGTTCCCAGCCGCGGCTATGTCGAATCGTTGATGCGTTTGGCAGGCCTGTTGCACGACGTCGGCCACGGCCCCTTTGGACATTTTTTCGACGCCCATTACCTCGCCCGCTTCGGACACACCCACGAAACGATCGGTGCCTCGATCATCTGCGACGAGTTGGGCGATCTGCTGCGCGGGGTGCGCCGCAACCCTTCCGGTGCTCTGCGCGACGACGAGATATTGGATCCGGCGCAAATCGCGTACTTGATCAAGCGCCCTCAGGCGGCCACGCCGGACGCGGACACCGCCCCGCGCTGGCTGCTGTTTTTGCGCAGCTTGTTTTGCGGCCTGTACACGGTCGACAACATGGACTTCGTGCTACGCGACGCGTACATGTCCGGCTATTCGACCCGCGCCTTCGATCTGGATCGCCTGCTGCATTACAGCTTTTTCAGCGACGCCGGTTTAACGATCCACGCCCGCGGCGTGCCGGCTCTGGTGCGCTTTGTCGCGGCTCGGGCCGAGCTGTTTCGCTCGATCTATTTCCACCGGACGGTGCGCGCCATCGATTTGACGCTGGCCGACCTGTTCGCCGAAAGCGGCGCATACCTCTTTCCGGGCGATCCGCTTGCGCACCTGGATGATTACCAGCGCTTTACGGAATGGTCGCTGCTGGTCGACGTAGCCCGCTGGTCTGAGAGCGAGGACCCGACACGCCGTGCTTTGGGCGATCGCTGGCGCGATCTCCTCTCACGGCGGCTGCGGTGGCGGATGGCGTGCGAACGGACGGTCTTCTTCGATCCATGGGCCGGCGAGCAGGGGAGCATCTTCAGCCGGCCCGAATTCTTCGAGCGTGCGCTGCGCGACGCTCTGCCGAGCGATCTGCGCGAGCTGCCGTTACGCGTCGATCTGGCGCGGCACGTCAATCGGCCTGGCACGCGCGGGCCGGCCGCCGGCCAGAACTTCTTGTTTGATGAAGCGCGCGGCAAGCCGCGAGTTCTCGCCGATAGCGAGCTGTTCCGGCAGATCCCTTTTAGCTATCGCATCTGCCGCGTCTATTGCGAGACGCACCAGCACGACGCGGTACTTGCCCGGGCCCTCGATACGCTCGTCGGCCCTGGCGCGGCCGATGATACGACGAACATGTAGCCGGCCGATCCGCGCGAGCATACGAAGCTCGGCCGGATCGATCCTAATGGCCTTCGACCGGTTCAACGACTGCCGGCGGAGCATGTGCTGATCCGGTTGGTCCCGGCGCGTGCCCCTTGGGAGCAAACACCAGCACCATGACCGCGCCCATCGCCACGATCACCAGGCCAGCAAGAAAGAGCGGGCTGACGTCCTTCCACGCGCCGGCCATGTAGATCGTGAGGAACGCGTTGATTACCGGAGCACAGCCGAAAACCAGCGGCATGACGTAGCTTGGCTTGCCGCCAAAGTTGAAAGCCAAAATGATACCCAGCGCGCCGATGGCGCCCGCCACGCCGCCACCGGAACTCCACACGATGCCCGAGAACGTCCAATCCCCCTTTTCACCGCGCGTGTACAACCAGAACAGCGGCACCACCACCGCGATCACGAAATACGCCATGCCGACGCACAAGAGCGGCCGCAGCCGGCTCCCGTCCATCGCCGTCTGGCCACGGTGCAAGACGGGGCCATAAGCACCCCAGCACAAGGCTGTGAGCGCGATCGAAGCAAAACGCAGAATAAAATCGAGATTCATCGGCCGCACTCCGCGCGAAAAAGTTAGGGTGCCGGCGCTCGCGCCGGTCGCGCCCAAGTCTAGCAGATGACCCGCGGCCGTGCAGGAGCGGCGGGAATGGCCGCGCAGCAACGAATCCTATAACCGACCCTGCGACCCGGTAGGCACAAAGAACCCGCCTCGGCAAAGGCGAGCTACAGAAAGGCCGCGGCGAAGCGACTTCAGCTCTCCCGCAGCGCCAGGGGCTCGGCCCCCGCCTCTTCCAGCACGCGGGCCGCTTGCTCCAGCCGCGCTTGCCCCGCCGGATTGCGATCTTCGGCGGCCACCAGAATCTTGCCGCGCACTACGGCCTGATCATAGTAGTCGGCCAGTTCGCGTTCGACGCCGCGCGTCATCATGGCGCCGATCAAACCGCCGACGATGCCTCCGGCCCAGGCCGACGCTCCGCCCGCGGCCAAAAGGCCGATACCGCCCGTCGCCACGGTGCCGATCACGGCCGACATACCACCAAGCACGGCGCCGATGGCGCCTCCCACGGCCGCCGCCGTACCCGTATGAGCGCCGGCAGGATCTTCGTGGTGATACTCGCGAAAGTGCGCCGCCTTCCAATCCTCGGAACAAACGACCGTGATCTGGTCGCTTGTGTACCCCAGGTTCAGCAAACCGTGAACCGCCTGGTCGGCCTCTCGAATGGTGGAAAAAATGCCGACCCGAATCGGCTGGTCGAGTTGTGCGGGCGTTTTCATGGCATTCTTTCCTTCTGGGCATTGCCCCTGAAGTGCGACAGCTCTTTACTCAATTCTAGGGCGCTGCGTTCTTCCCGCCAAATTCGCAATAGACGTGCCACACCCGCGAGAATTGCCCCCTTTCTTGCATGCGCGAAGCCCCCGCGAGAAGTAAGATGCTCGCGGGTGGTCGCAAGTAAGCCAACGAATTCGTCAGACGACCACGTTTTTGACTTCAGGATTGGCTGCCGCTTCATTGTCCGTAAATCGCCGGGCGGTTTTTCCACACCGGCACGACGGCGGCACCATCCGTTACCTGCCCATCCGATCGAGGAGTTAGCAACGCGATGCACGATGTCTCCTGGGGAGGGGTTGTGACCATCGCGATTATGTTCGCGATCTTTCTTGCGATCGGCGCCTGGGCCGGCCGCAAGGTGCATCACTCGCCCGGCGAGTTGCTGCTGGCCGGGCGCGGGATGCCGCTGTGGGTCGCCGTGCTGACGACGACCGCCACCTGGGTCGACGGCGGCTACCTGCTCGGCACCGTCGAGAAGACACAAACGGGTCTCGCCGCCGGATTGCAGGGGGGCGTCTGCTTCGGCGTGAGCCTGATCCTGGGAGGATTCCTCTTTGCGGGCCGGATGCGTCGCCTGGAGTTCACCACGCTGATCGATCCGTTCGAATCGCGCTTCGGACGCGGCTGGGCCGCGGTACTGTTTCTGCCCGCCATGTTCGGCGAACTGTTCTGGAGCGCAGAGCTGTTGGTGGCGATCGGGGCCACGTGCGGGACGATCTTGAACATCGATTTGACGACGGCCATCGTCGCCTCGGCGGTCGTGGTGACGGCTTACACCGTGATCGGTGGCATGTGGAGCGTGGCGTACACCGACGTGTTTCAGATTGCGCTGGTACCGATCGGCATGCTGGCCGCGATCCCTTTCGCGCTCGCGAGCGTCGGCGGAATGAACGCAGCTTGGGGCGACTACATCGCGCAGATGGGCGCACGCGCGGCGCCGTTCGTACCACTGGCCAGCCATGATCCCGCCTGGCCGCTGGCCAGTCGCGTGGCCTGGTGGGAGCTGACCGTGATGCTTGTGTTGGGGGGTATCCCTTGGAATTGCTATTTCCAGCGCGTGCTGTCCTGTCGCACGGTCCCGCAAGCGCGGTGGCATTCGGTGCTGGCCGGCGTACTGACGATTGCCCTGACGGCGCCGCCGGTGGTGTTAGGCATTGCGGCGTTCTCCTACGAAGGCTGGAACGACGCCGATCGCGCGATTCTCGACGAGCGACCCACAATGGCGCTACCAATGCTCTTGCGCGAGACGGCGCCGCCCTTGGTGGCCATGCTCGGTCTGGGCGCGATCGTCGGCGCGGTGACGTCGAGCTTTAGCGCGTCGATACTTTCGGCCGGCTCGATGTTCAGTTGGAATGTTTTCCACCGGTTGCGCGGGGCGCGCGATTCGACGACCACGCTGCGGCGCGTGATTCGTGTGTCGATTGTCGCATTGGGATCCGCCGCGACGGTCATGGCGCTCGACGCGCAAAGCGTCGCCGCACTGTGGTTTTTTACCGCCGACCTGGTTTTCGTCCTGCTTTTTCCGCAATTATTGTGCGCTCTGTTCGATCCGCGCGCCAATCGTGCCGGCTCGGTCGTGGCCTTCGTCATTTCTCTCGTGCTACGCTTAGGAAGCGGCATCCCGGAATTCGGGCTGCCGGCGTTCATTCCCTACGCCGAGCTCTCGTCGCGCGTCACCGGCCAGGATCCAGGCGAGTGGTACGATTTGGCGACCGGGCAGTCGGTTTTTCCCGCCCGAGTGCTGGCGGCGGTCGTGGGCCTGATCGTCTTGCCGCTGGTCAGCCGTGTCACCGCCGGCTGGGACGCACCACGGGTTCTTGGTAGAGTCGAAACGTGAGTTTTGCGAACCTCGCCTGGCTGACGACGGCGCGCGGGCCTGGCGAGCCAACGATTTGCTCGAACCGTCCTCCTGATTAATGGACGCCTCCATGAGTCCCATGTTGACCGAAGTCGAACGACCGCGGATAAGCTTTTCGCACATTTACGCCTGGGGGGTTCACCTCTATACGGGCATGGGTTTGGTCGTCGCCGGTGCGATCGCTTACGTGCTGGTAAGTGACGACCCGCTGCGATTTCGCGATGCTTTTTTGTTGATGGCCATTGGCCTGATCATCGACGGCACCGACGGTTGGTTCGCCCGCCGCGTGCGCGTCAAGGAAGTTCTGCCCGGCTTCGACGGCCGCAAGTTGGACGACCTGGTCGACTTTTTGAACTACACGTTTTTGCCACTCTTGTTGATCTATCAGGCCGACCTGTTGCCCGAGCGGCAGAGCGGCTGGCTGTTGGTGCCGCTGTTGGCCAGCGCCTATGGTTTTTGTCAGGTGTCGGCCAAAACCGACGACGGGTTCTTTCTTGGCTTCCCGTCGTATTGGAACCTGGTCGCCTTTTATCTCTACGCGCTACAGCCCCCGGTGTGGGCCACGGTAACGCTACTCATGAGCTTGTCAGCACTGACGTTTGTGCCAGCCCGATACTTGTATCCCACGCAGCCCGGCGCGCTGAATCGCATCTCGATCATTCTCGCTGGCGTGTGGGGCGCATTCATCGTCGCCATTCTATGGCGCTGGGAAGACACACCACACGGCGGCGCCACAGCGCAGCAACTGACCTGGCTGTCGCTCTTCTACCCGGCCTACTACATGCTGGTCTCGTGGGCGCTCTCGGTGCGCTACTGGCTGGCGCGGCCGCGGGCGAGGCGCTAGTTGTCGTACGGCCCGGGGGAATCAGCCACAGAGCACTCAGAGATCACCGAGAAAATGCCGAGAAGCAAACTCATGGAATATTGAGTCGCAACAACTAAGCGATCGTGCGACTGCACGATTTCCCTCTGTGTTCTCTGAGACCTCTGTGGCAACGCTCTTCGTTACGGGCCGCCGGCTTTCAGTCTAATTCGTCACGCAAACTGCGTGATGCCGGGCATGGCCACCAGCGGCACATCCAGGTGGTCCCACTTGTATTCCGTGGGCCCCAGCTTCTCTTGCGAGCTGATCGCCTTGTCCCAGGTGATCGTCTGGCCCGTGTAAGTACACATGCGGCCCAGAATGGCCATCATCGTGCTGCGGCTCATGAACTCGCCGTTGTTGATCGGGTTGCCCGAGCGGATCGAAGCAAAGAGCTCGTCGTGTTCTTGCTGGTACATGTTCGGGGCTTCGCCGCGATAGCGCCAATTCGATTCGCCCGCCTTGATGGTGTGCTTCATCAGGTCGGCCGTGCCCTTCGTGCCGAGCACGTAGTCGGAAACGTCGACGCTGCAACCCGCTTGCTGCCGGCAGAACGAAAATAGCTTCACGCCATTGGCGTATTCGTAAACGACGGCGTGGTGGTCGTAGATGTTGCCATACTCAGGCTGCGTGCGCACTTGCCGGCCCCCCAGACCCCAGGCCTTCACGGGCGGCTCGTCGTGCATCACCCAGGCGGCTTTGTCCAGGCTGTGAACGTGCTGCTCGGTGTTATGGTCGCCCGACAGCCAGGTGAAATACAGCCAGTTGCGGAGCTGCCATTCCATGTCGCTCCAGTTTTCCTTGCGAGGGTGCATCCACAACGTGCCGGTGTTGTAGTTCACGTTCAACGCTACGATGTCACCCACGGCGCCGTCGTGGACGCGCTGGATCGTTTCCCGCTTGGCCAGGTCATAGCGGTAACACAGGCCGGAAACGATCGACAGGTTTTTCTTCTTCGCCTCGGCACAAGTTTCCAGCACGCTGCGCACGCCAGCCGCGTCGACGGCCACGGGCTTCTCGGCAAAGACGTGCTTGCCGGCCGCCACGGCGGCTTGCAAGTGTGCCGGCCGAAAGTGAGGCGGCGTGGCCAGGATCACGACGTCGACACCGCTGTCGATCACGTTCTTGTAAGCGTCGAAACCGACGAAGCAGTGATCGTCCGCCACGGCCACCTTCTCGGCGAACATCTTCCGCAAGTTCTCCAGGCTCGTTTGCAGCCGGTCGGCGAAGGCGTCGCCCAGCGCCGTCAATTGCACGTGCGGGTCGGCGTTCAAAGCCTGGGCCGCCGCGCCGGTGCCACGGCCGCCGCAGCCGATCAATCCCACCTTCAAGACATCGCTGCCGGCCGCATGCGCGCCGCGAGCGACCGACAGGTTCGCGGCCAGCGCCCCGCCCAGGGCCGCCGTTGCCGAAGTCCGTAGAAAGTCACGACGCGACGAGTTATCGGTGCTGCGATCCATTCCAGACTCGGACATCGACAGGTTCCTTGATTTGCTGTGCTGAAGTGGTCGGAGTGGGGAAAGCAGCGCCGCTGCGAATCGGACCGACCCGTGAACAGTTTTACGGTGGGAGATCTTGGGACAGAACGAGCCCAGCACTCGGCCGATTATCGCCAAGGGCGGCGCGACAAGCAACGCCTGCCGGAATGGGGTGATGACCGCCCGCGAAAACACCGGAACCGGCTAAGGTTAAGCCCGGCTCTTGGCGCGTTTGGCGATTTCGTCGCGCAGCTGGGCGGCTCGTTCGAACTCCTCGGCGGCCACGGCCGCCGCCAATTGCTCGGCCAGAGTCTGCCCCAGGTGATAGTGCTCCCGGACCGACTCACCCAGCTCGATCAATCGTTCGACCAATTCGTCTTCTTCGACCTGCTCTTCGTCCAGTCCGTTGTCCAGGTAGCACTGCTTGAGGCGCTCCAAGCCCGCGGTGATCGCCTCGACGGCCGTCTCGGGCCCGGAATCCTCGAGCTCGGCCAGGCCCAATGCCTGAGCGCGATGAAAGAGGATGAACGGGCGATACTGCTCGTGCGATTGGGTCCACTCGTCGTTCGGCGAGCAGGATTGCGCGAAGTCCATGAAGGCCAGGCTATGATCCGCGTCGCGCACCGCCCGACGGAACTCACGAAGCGCCAACCAGCACATGCGTCGATGATAGAACTGAACGAATTCGCGGTCCGCCTCGGCGCACTGTTCCTCGTCCAGGACGAAGCCGTCCCCCTCGTGGAGGGCCAGACCAAGCAAATAGTCGAAGTACGTTTCGGCGCCGCCGGGCCGCGTGCCGTCGGGACGGTTTTCGACCTCCAACTGCAAGACGCCCAGATCGATGCGCATCTGCAGCACCTGGCGACCGTCGCTGGCCCGGGTCAGTCGGGCGACAACCTCGCCTGGTTCGTACTTCCAGCCCTTCAACACGTGGTCAATGTCTTGGCGCTTGCTCATCGGTGCGTGCCGAGCTGTTCCGGCTTCGCGGCCCACGGTCCGGGCCGCCCCGATGGATTATACCACCGACCTGGGTTCACCGGCCACCTCGCTGCCGGCCAGTGGAGGGGGCGCGGCCTAGAAATCGACCTGGATACGGCTGACCGAGTTGTCCGCGACACTGAAGCCCATCTGCCGATTGTTCAGCATGGCGTGGATCCAGTTGAACTGCAGCTTGGTGTGGTAATTCAAGAGCCACGTGAGGCCCACGGTGACGTCGGTCAGCGTACCGTTGCCCGTGGCATTAGTACCGGAGATATAGTCCGCCGCCGTTAGCGACGAGGGATTGCGCATCTCGACGTAGGACAGTCGTGCGGCGATTTCCCACGAGCCCCATCCCTTGATCCCGCCCGGCTTGAGCGAAATGAAGTCGGTGAAGGGCACTGGGTTCTTGAACGCCGCCAGACGCTTGTCATAGCCGCGATGCTCGCCGGTCAGGCGGTACATCACCTCGCCATAGGCGCCGGTGTACCAGATCGGCCCGACGACGCTGTTAACGCCCGTGGCCATGAATTCACCCTGGGCGCTGAACGCGCCGTTTTGATAGAGCGTTTCGACGCCGAACAAGTTGAAGCTATCAGCCAGGAAGCGGCCTGAGTCGATGAACTGCGGCGGCGTAAAATTCGAGGCGTTGTAACTGGCGGCGCCGAAGGTAGCGGGAATCGTATCAATACCGTCGCCGATCGGGCCGAACTCGGGACCGGTGCGCGCTTGGTAAAACGGCCTCTGGCCGCTGGCCGTATTGCCCGTCATGCGGCTGTAGTTGTACGACACGCCGACATCCCATAAGTAGCGATCGTCGGCATGTGGGTCATACTGCAGCAGATGCGTGATGCGGGTCGAAAACGACAAGCCACCCTGATCGCCAATATCGGTGGCGAATCGGCTATCCCCTTCCGGTGCGTTGTTGAAACCACCGGTGCGGAAGAAGCTGTACGCCCAATAGGTCAACTCGTCGCGCGAATTGTTCGAGGCCATCGCCCCCACGCGGCGGAAGGGAACGAACGCCAAGAACGGCAGCGACCGTTCCAGGAAAGGCAGGTGGCGGAAACCGCTCATGGCATCGACGCTGAACGGCTGAAGATATTGCCCGATGCGCACCGAGCGGAGGATCGGCAAATTGTCCTGCTCGACCCACATGTCGAAGAAGCTGGGCCGGCCCGCGGTGGCGAAGTCGACTTCCATCATGTACGCCGTGAACGTCGATACGTTGCCAATCACCGCCAGACGAGCGCGGCGAAAGCCCAGGCCGTTCTGTCCGTTGCCGACCGTGTCCTTGTTCAACTGGTCTTGCGACATCATGTAGTCGTCGAGCTGCGTGAAGCCGGTGAGCTTCGCCGAGGGATACTTGGCGCCGCGTTCGGCCGCTAACTGGTCCTCGAAGCGGTCCCAGGCCGATTCCAGGTCGGTCATTCGCTGCGGCAGCCCGGTCGGCGCGATCTCGCCGTTCGTTTGCGAGTCGAGGCGCTGCTGGGTCGCTTGCAACTGGCGCTCGGTCGCCCCCAGCCGCTCGATCGTCTTATCCAGTGCGGTGCGCAGCGACTGCACCTGATTGCTGATATCCAGGGGGTTGTTCGACCTGCCCGTGTCGGCTGGAGCAAAAGGATCAAGCGCGCCCGAGGGGCCGGGCCGTTGATCCGCCGGATTCTGCTGCAAGAGAGCGGTCGTGCGCAGCACCGTGCCGGGACCGGGAGCCGCAGCCGTGCCTCCCGATTGCGCGATGGCCGACAGTCGATCTTCGGGCCGCGCCAGCAGGCTGGCGCCAGGGGCGGGCATGGGCGCCACCGGTGGCAACCGCACGACTTGAGGCTCGCCGTGAGCGAACTGCGGCGGCCTTTGTTCCTGCTGTGCGGTGGGGCTTGGACTCGGCGTGCCCGCCGGCAGGAACGTCGGCAACGGCGTGCCCGGTATCGGCGCCGGCGTTTGTGCTGCGACTCGAGGCGCTCGCGCAGTCGACACGCCGATCACGATCCATGACGCTGCTAGCAGGCCTAAGATCCAACGCCCTCGGCGCGGGGTTACGCTCCGCGGTCGCCGCTGACGCGCAACGCCCAAAGTTGTGTTGACCACGATCATTGTTCGGAGCAGGCGATTTCAGGCGGATGACTGGGGCTGCAGCCGCGATGCTAGCGCGACCGCGCAGTACGACCCCTACAATCCTCAGTAATCGCCCACCCGGCAGTCTTTTCTTGGGCGGCAAAGTTTACCACGTCAAAATGTCGCCAGCTTCGCCAGTTTCGCGCGGACTGCTAACTCAGCATCGTCGAGCCTGATTCAGTCCGGCGATGCATCACTCGCACCATAACGAGGCGCTTCGAGATCCAGTCCTTCCCAACGGTTCCAGCGCCGCGTTGCGGCGAAACCGGCAAGCACCGCCAGCACATTAAGAGCCACCCAGGCGGCCATGATGAGCGAAAACCAAAATGAGTTCGTGAGCGGGTACACCCCAATGTGCCGCAACAGCACCAAGTAGGGCAGCATCCAGCACGCGCGCATCAGCACAATCACCAGAGACTTGGTCGCGATAATCCGG
>DASZWQ010000063.1 GCA_035546535.1 Pirellulales bacterium
CGGCCATTTGGGAAAGTCGAGCGGCAACTGCCGCCACTGACAGCCCGTGCGAACCACGTACAGGATCGCGTCGATGATGTCGCGTCGGTCAATCGGTGGTCGACCACGCTTGCTACGCTTGGGCAGCAGGGGGCGGATCAAGTGCCATTGTTCGTCCGTCAGGTCGCTGGGATAATTCGCGCACATCGTTACGGCTCCGTCTTCCTTGACTTGAGAACCAAGACGGCGGAGTCGTAACGTTTTTCATCGATTCATGCAATTTGAAAACACGGTCTAAGAGCCTGAGCGACGACAACAGGTATCTACAAGAGCCCGTCTTCGGACTTTGAGCCGAAGGCGGGCTTTTTTTGTTGTGCCAGTCATCGCCGCGGTGCGTGGTCAGGGTTGTTACACCAATTGGCATGAGCGACTTCTTCTCACCCGATCTCGGCAACCTGACGGCGACGGCCATCCTGGGCTGGTACGCCTGGCACACGGCGTCCCGGACGATTCCCGATTTGCTCAAGGCATTTCGCGAGGAATTGGCCACGGCTCGCGAAGAGTGCCGCATCGAGCGAGAGACGTTGCGCGACGAGTTGAACGCCGAGCGCTTCGAACGGCACTCGGATCACATGGCCATCGTCGAAGCGCTGCACCAATTGGCGGCGCAACTGAAGCCGTCGGCTGCACAGCATGCCGCACCAGGGCACGGTGTGCTGGGCCCTGGCGCGAGTCGCGAGCGATGAACCGCGTTGACCGCCGTCGGAAACTTCCGCGCATCTGAAACCGATTTTGAACCAACGCTAACGAGAACAGGAGCATTCGCCATGAACGCCACCCAACTGCAGTCCGCGGGAATCAACTTGACGATCGTCGCCTGGCTCGCTCGGCACGCGAGCGACGTGCCGACCATTCTTGCCGGCGCGGAAAACGTCATCTCCTCCGCAACGCTGCAGGAAAAATGGGAAGCGTTCAAAAGCGTGGGCGACCTGGTGATTACCGACCTGGCCGATTTTCCCGGCCTTGCGCCGGTAAATCCGCCGGCGCCCGATCCCGTCGTCGGCCCGGTGCAAGCCACGGTGGCCGACGTCGACGCGGCGCTCGGTGCGATCGGTGATGGTCACATTATCAACGCCATCGTGGCACTAGTAACCAACCCGCAAACGCTGGCGCTGATCGAGCTGATCCTGAAATTGGCGGGCGTCGCTGTCTAACGCGTTTTAGACGGAGCGCCGTACCGCTATGTATCGAACAGCCCTGATTACGAATCGAGGAGCGCCGGACCGAGTTCCGGCGAATGGAACCGATGGATAACCGCAAGCTTGGCCGTCTGCCGCCCCGATTTGACCCGCGCACATTGCGTGCCGCCCGCTACCTGATTCCGTCGGCGTTGCCGCCACTCCCGAGCTATGTGCGCTGGAGCCACAATGCGACGCAGCCCTGGGGCATGATGCTCAACGATCGCCTCGGCGACTGCACGTGCGCGAGCGTCGGGCACGCCATTCAGGCCTGGACCGCCAATCACGGGCAAGAGGTAACGCTGCCGGATAGCGACATCCTCGCGGCGTACGAGGCCGTCAGCGGATACGATCCCACAACCGGAGCGAACGACAACGGCGCCGTCGAGATCGATGTGCTGAACTATTGGCGCAACAGCGGTGTTGGCGGGCACAAGATCGGCGCCTACGTCTCGCTCGAGCCGCGCGATCAGCGCGAAATCCAAGAAGGCATCTACCTTTTCGGTGGCGTCTATATCGGCATCTCCTTGCCTTTGGCCTGGCAAAACCAATCGACGTGGAAAGCGCCGAAGTTCCGCTTCGATTTCGGGCATCGCGCCTGGCAGCCGGGAAGCTGGGGCGGTCACGCTGTGTTCGTCGTCGACTACGACGCGCAACATGCCACCTGCGTCAGTTGGGGCGAACTGGTGCAGATCGAATGGGCCGCCTTCCCGCTCTACGTGGAAGAGGCCTACGGCATCATCGCGCCCGAGTGGGTGAACGACGTAACGAAAGCACCCAACGGTTTTGATATGCCGTCGCTCGTGCAGGATTTGCAGGTTCTCGGCCAGCCCGGGTGACCTGCCGGCGATGGTGTGCTCGACATCGACTTTTTGCCCATGAACGACCTCATGATCCATTTCTCGATCGTCGCTTTTCTGCTGCTGGCGGCGGCCGTGCTTCGCGCGCCACAGCAGCGCGGTCGTTTCGTTGACTACGGACGACGGCGGCTCGAGCGCGCCGCCGAAGCACGAGCCCGTCGCCAGGTGGCGCAATTCCTCCGCGATGCGCACGTTTGCGAGTTGCTGGCCGCGGCTTTATCCGCGGCGCAACTCGTGGGTCGCTGGCTCTTGAGCTGGCTGGGTAATGCTTCGCTGGCACTCGTGGTCGCGACAGCGGCCGTCGCCGAAACACCTCCGGCGGCCGCTCGTGCCGCGCTCGCCGATTTGCAAACCCAACCGATCGAGCGGCGCGCGAACCTGCGCTACCTGGTCGTTGAACAACCTGGACAAGTCGTGGCGGTCAACTACGTCCTGAATGCGATTAGTCGCAGCCGTCTGATTGTTCGCGCCGAAGCCGCAGGCCCTCACTTGCTGCGGATTGATTTGGCAGCTCTCGCGAATCCGCGCGACGCGGCAACATTCACCGACGTGCGCGCGGCGTGGGAGAAGCTGGTTGCCGTTGATCCGTATTTTCATCTCCGTACGCAGGTCGTGCCGCCACAAGTTCAATCGTCCGCGGCCGCCTCGCACCCTGCAAAGCATGCCGCGCGTGCGCAGCCACTGCGGGTCGAGACCGTGACCGTCGACGGCGGCTGGATTCCGGCCGACGTCGCGAGTGGCCTGAAATCGTCTTCGCTCTCGGCCGGCGCCGTATTGCGGGCCGATTTTTTCATCGCCCGCGCAACGGTGGCGCCGCTGTATTACGACTTCGCCGGGATCCCAGCAACGGAAACGGCACTCTTAGCCCGGCTGGGCATCGACCGTGGCACGGTGGATCGGCTGGCCGCGGACACGGCCGCGAACCTGTTTATCTCGCGTGTCACCAATAAGCCGCGGCGGCTGGTGCGGCTGCCAGGTCCGCTCGGCGGTACGTGGTTCAGCCGGGATGTCGAAGTCGAAACGCCCGACCGCGACCCGCTGCGCAATCCGGTGAATTACCACGGTCCGGCCGGAACGCAGGCGTTTCGCTACGACGCGTCGGAATGGTTCGCCCAAAAAGAAAACCGCTTCTGGCTGACGGCCGTTTACGACGCACGCGGCCAGCGCCAGGACACCGTCAAGGACGCCATCGCGAAAGACACGTTAGCGCATGACGGCGTTGTACGACCACTGGTTTCCTGCGTGCGCTGCCATGAGTTGAATGGCGGTAGCGCCGGCATGCAGCCGATCGTTGACGATCAATTCGCGCTCTTGACGGGCGAAGCGGCCGTGTTGCGGAGCTTCGTTCCCGACGTCGCGCGGCGCGTGGCCGAATTGTACGACCCGGCGCGACTGGCGCGCGATCAAGCGCGCGATCGTGAGGATTACCAGCAAGCGGTCGTCGCCGCTACCGGCGCGAGTCCTCACGATGCCGCCAGCGCGCTTGCGCGTACGTACGGCCAGTTTGTCGATCGGCCAGTGACACTGTCGATCGCGGCGACTGAGTGCGGCGTTGGCGAAGCGCAATTCGTCATGGCCACGCGTCATTCGCACGATCCAGCGATTCTGGCCTTGCGCGCCGGCCGCGAGATTCGCCGCGCGACGTACGAGGCCAGCTTTGCCGAACTGATGCTGCTCACCACCCAGACCCGGAGCCCTTGACCCATGAGAATTCAGAAGCAGCTGGTTTTTGTTTCAGCGGGCATTATCGCGGTGTGTTCGATGTGCGGCGAGAAGACGATCGCGCGTCCTCCTTGCCGCGCTGCAGCAAGCGCGCAGGTTTCCGCGACCAGCGTCGCCACGGTTTCGGCCGGAGTCGTGGCCGTCCCGTTTGCCGTCCCGGTGGCGATGCCGAGTTATGTCCAGTACTCGGCGCACGTTGCCACGGCAGCGCCCGAGTATCAATCGCATGCGCCGCTGGCAATGCCTGACGCGGCCTGTGCGATGCCGGCGCCGACCTCCGCATCGGCGAGCGATTCCGCCGGAACTGCCCGCGCATCTTCGCTGGTTTCCACGTATTGCCGGCAGTGCCATGGCGCGGTGCAGCCGAAGGCAGGTCTCGACCTCTCGGGCGCGCTCGACAACGCCACGCGCCTGAAAGCGATCACGCGCATTCTGGCCGACGATCCGCGGCAGCGCATGCCCAAGGGAAAGGAGTTGTCGGCCGCTGAGTTGGGGCGGCTCATTCAAGAGCTCGCGACCAGCGCTTCGCCGTCGGCCACAGCCGAGCCGGCGCCGGCGCTCGACAATTTGGACGATTGAACGAGCAGTTTAAAGCGGAATGGTCCGTCAGGTTTTCTTTGAGAGGAGGCTGTCATGAATCGAGTGTTTGTTGCTCTTTGTGTGGTTGTTGTCGGTGCGATTGGTTTCGCGTCGGTAACGGAGTGCGCGGCTTGCCCGCAAGTCGCGGCTGCCCAGGCCACGGTTGCGGCGCCGGCGGCTACGGTCGCCGTGGCTCAGCCGGTCGTGGTCGCCGCGCCTCTGGCGCAAGCAGCCGCGGGCGCTGCCTACGTGCAACCTGCGACGGCCGCAGCGCCGGCGGCTGTCGCGCAGCCCGTCGTGATCGCCCAGCCGGCCGCGTTTGCGCCGTTGCAAGCGGTCGCGAATGTCGGCTGCGCCAGCGGCGCCTGTGCGCGGGCCACGGCGCGGGTTGGCATGGCCGGGGTGCGCCGGCTGCTGCTGCCGCGCCACCGGGCCGTGGCGCGCGCCGTGGTGCGCTAGTTCCGGCGCGGGAGGGGAGGTGCCCAACTGTCGGCGCCGGCAGTTGGGCGCTTTTCTCTCCGCAATTTCCGACATCTGCGCAGTTCTTCACGGATGGCTAAGCCAGCCGTGGCACCCGGCGCTTCGGTGGACTCTTGCACCAATCGAGCTTCCCATGCAAATTCGCGATCGCATTCGTGAGCTGCGCCGCGTGCGGGCTTCGCAGCTGCGCCCTCATCCGCGCAATTGGCGGACCCATCCCGAGGAGCAGCGCGACGCCCTGCGCGGCGTGCTGGCCGAGATCGGCTACGCCGGCGCGCTCTTGGCTCGCGAGCTCGACGACGGGACGCTCGAGCTGATCGACGGCCATCTGCGCGCCGAAACCACGCCCGATGCCGAAGTGCCCGTGCTGGTTTTGGATCTGTCGGCCGAAGAGGCCAACAAGCTCTTAACGCTGCTCGATCCGCTCGCCTCGCTCGCCGAAACCAATGGCGAGCGATTAGCAGCGCTTGTCGCCGAAGTGGAAACCGACAGTGCCGCCGTGCGCGCCCTCTTGGATCGTCTGACCGAAGAGGCACAGGCCGGCGCGGCCTTGCTCGCCACACCCGGAGTGCCAGCGACTCCGCAGGATGGCGAACTGCCCGAGCTATATCAGCTGATTGTCGAATGTGCGGGCGAAGCCGAGCAGCGCGCGCTTTTCGACCGGCTGAGCGCCGAAGGTTTCCATTGCCGCGTGATGGTGCTGTGAAACACAAAGCCGCGGGAGAAACGCTTTGCCGACCGTCGACATCACCGTCCGTTGTCCCGTGCATGATTCCTTTCGCGTGCGGCAGGTTGCCGGCATGTTCGACGTGCCGCTGGCAGAGAAATCCGAAGCCACCTTTCGCGCTGATATCCCGGCGATCGACGAGCCGTGGCAGATCGGTCTGATCGTGGGCCCCTCCGGCAGCGGTAAGACGACCGTTGGAAAGCGCGTCTTTGGAACATCGCTCTACCAGGCCCGCGATTGGCCGCCAGCGAGCGCGGTGATCGACGCCTTTGGCGACCTGCCGATCAAGGAGATCACGGGCCTGTTGACCGCGGTCGGGTTCAGTTCGCCGCCATCCTGGGTCAAGCCATATGCAGTGCTTAGCAATGGTGAGCGCTTCCGTTGTGATCTGGCTCGCGCGCTGGCTTCGGGCTGTATGGCGCGAAACGACGAGATTGCGGCCGTCGACCTGGCGGCGTGGCCGGTGGTGGCGTTCGATGAATTCACAAGCGTCGTCGACCGCAACGTCGCGCAAGTCGGTTCGATGGCCGTGGCTCGCGCGATTCGCGGCGGCCGCTTGCGGTGCCGCTTTGTGGCCATCACTTGTCACTACGACATTGCCGAATGGCTAGCGCCCGACTGGGTGGTGGATATGGCGACGGGCACGTGCCAGCGGAGGAGTCTTCGGCGGCCGAGCATCGAGTTGCGGATCTTTCGTTGCCACCGTCGTGCGTGGGAAATGTTTGCGCGTCATCACTATTTGAGCGGGGCGCTTGCGCCCACGGCTCGCTGCTTTCTGGCCACCTGGCGCGACACGGCCGTCGCCTTTTGCGCAACGCTGCCTGTGATCGGGCGGCGCGGCCATTGGCGCATCAGCCGCGTGGTCACGCTGCCGGATTTTCAGGGGATCGGCATCGGCATGCGGCTGGCCGAGGCCGTGGCCCAACGGCACCGCGCCGAGGGATTGCGCATCAACATCACGGCCAGCCATCCGGCGGTACTTGCGCATTGCAGGGAATCGCCCGAGTGGCGGATGGTGCGCGTTTTGAAAACGGGTTCGCGCAGTGCGCGCCGTTTCATCCACAACTACCGCGGTTCGAGCGGCCGCGCCGTGGTGTCGTTCGAATACCTGGGCGCCGATAGCGCAGCATGAAAGCCCGCGGCATGAGCTCCACGATCGATCCCGTCAAGCAGACTGAAATCGTCACCATCGTTTCCGTCGGCGGCAGCTTGCGAACCGCCGCTAAGCACGTTGGTTCTACGCTGGCCGCCGTCCGCCAGGAGGTGGAGGGCAATCCTGAGTTCGCGGAGCGGCTAAAACGCGCGGAATCACACTTCGAGGTCATTCACTTGTCGAACATTCAGCAAGCGGGCAAGAAATCGTGGAACGCCTCGGCCTGGCTTCTGGAACGAGTCTTTCCTGAACGCTTCGGCAAACGCCGGCCACGGACGATCGCCGTCGAACAACTGAAAGAAGTGCTCGACGAATTGGCCAAAACGATCACCGACGAAGTCTCGGATCCCGACCGCCGCGACCGATTACTAGCTTGCCTCACGAAAATCCTCAGCAAGCTCAACGAGGATGCCAAGCCAGCCGCGCGCAGCAGAAAGAAGCCGAAGTGAGTCACGATCCGGATTACGAAAACGACGCGTTCCCCGGCGAACCGCAAGAAACCGGCGTCGCCGATTCCGATCAGGAGAAACCGCCGGATGAGCCACTGCAATACGACGACCGGGCGTCGCTCAGCGAGCAGGAGGAATTCGTGATCGGCACGCTCGCTCACAGTCTGCGGCAACGTTTGCGCGCCGCGCCCGCGATGCGCTCGGGCGGCTTGCTCGATTGGGCGCGGCATTACCTGCCAACCCATTTTCAGCTCGCCCCTTCAGCCATGCACCGCTGGCTTGCCGAACAGATCGAGGCGGCAGGTTGCGCGCGCGGGCAAAAGATCAACGTGATCGGTCCGCGCGGCGCGGCGAAATCGACCGTGGCCTCGCTGGCCTGCCCGCTACGGCTAGCCGTGGAGGCAGCCGAGCCCTACATCTGGATCGTCTCGGACACCAAGGACCAGGCCGCCAGCCATCTGGAGAACATCAAAGCGGAATTGATCGATAACGAATTGCTGGCCGAAGACTATCCCGACGCCGTCGGCAAAGGGTCGGTGTGGCGGACAGCGGCCATCCGCCTGCGGAATGGCGTGATGATCGAGGCTTTTGGCACAGGCCAGCGCATTCGCGGTCGTCGCCGCCGCGCCAATCGCCCCACGCTGATCATCTGCGACGACTTGCAGAACGACGGACACATCGAATCCTCGCTGCAGCGTGACCACTCGCGCCGCTGGTTTCACGGCACGCTCCTCAAGGCAGGCACGCACGCGACCAACGTGCTGCATCTGGCCACGGCGCTGCATCACGATGCGCTGGGGCTGGAACTGGCGCGCACGCCTGGCTGGACCTCGCGCATCTTTCGCGCCATCGAGCGTTGGCCCGATCGTATGGCACTCTGGCAAGAGTGGGAGGCAATCTATACGGCGCTCGACAACCCGAATTGCCGGCAGCAGGCCCGCGCTTTCTACGAAGAACACGCCGCGCAGATGAACGCAGGCTGCGTGCTCCTGTGGCCGGAGCACGAAGGCTTGTACACGTTAATGCAAATGCGCGTCGAGAGCGGCCGCACTGCTTTCGAGCGCGAGAAACAGGGCTCGCCGATCAATCCCGAAGCTTGCGAATGGCCCGAAGATTATTTCGGTGATTGTATTTGGTTCGAGGATTGGCCGGCGCGACTGACGTTGAAAATTATTGCGCTCGATCCCAGCAAAGGGCACGACGCGCGGCGCGGCGACTATTCGGCATTCGTATTACTCGGAATCACGGCCGAGGGGCTCTTATACGTCGAAGCTGATCTGGCGCGGCGCGCGACGCCGCAGATCGTGGCCGACGGCGTCGAATGGTGCCGGGTTTTCCGGCCCGATGCCCTGGCGATCGAGACAAACCAGTTTCAAGACCTGCTGGGCCATGAATTCGCCGCCGAGCTGTCGCGGCAAGGTCTGGCGAACGTCAGCCCGTGGTCGATCGACAATCGCGTCAACAAGCTGGTGCGCGTTCGGCGGCTGGGCCCGTACTTGTCGCGCCGGCAGCTGCGCTTTCGCCGCACGCCGGCGACCCGATTGCTCGTCGAGCAATTGCAGCAGTTTCCGGTGGGTGATCACGACGACGGGCCGGATGCACTGGAGATGGCCATCCGCATGGCCGGCGAACTGACCGGGCGCCCCGCGCCCAGCGATGGCTTGGGAAACCGTCTGCGTTTGAGTTCGTGATTGTCGCATGAGATGCCTGCGTCAATGCGGCGCCGACGGCTGAGAGCATTCGGACAATTCATAAGCACAAACGAAACCCCAGGAGTCGAAACCATGACCACGACCAACGGCAAGAATCACGGCCAGGCGAATCAAGGAGCTCATTCCTCGGGCGGCGGCAACGGCATCGATCCGGTGTCGCGTTTGGAACGCCGCCTGGCGGAAGCTTGCCAGGGGCTGTGGGACAGTTTTGTCGATCCCCGCGACGCATTATGGGACGACGATGGCGGTTGGTGGCAACTTGTCGGCAACGAGGTGCAGCGCGGCGGCGCGGCCGTTGTTCCGTTCTGGACCGAAGCCGAGCTGCGGCAGATTCGCATCGAATGCCGCGGACTGGCGCTGACCAATGAATTCGCGATCAACGGCCATGAAAATCGCATTAACTATGTGATCGGCGCCGGACACAGCTATCGCGCGGTGCGGAAAAGTGGCGTCACGGCCAGCGACGAACTGGTGGCCGCCGCGCAGGCGATTCTTGACGATTTCATCAACACCAATGGGTGGCATCGGCGGCAGCAGGAAATCGTGCGGCGCCGCGATCGTGACGGTGAGTGCTTCTTGCGATTCTTCACCGACTCGAATGGTTCGTTGCGCGTGCGCTTTGTCGAACCAGCGCAAGTCTCGACACCGCCCGAGGCCAGCGGCGACCCGGCCGCCAGCTTCGGCATCCTTACCGACCCACAAGACGTGGAAGAGGTGCTGGGCTATTACGTCGATGGTACGCTCGTGGACGCCTGCGACATTCAACATCGCAAAGCCAACGTCGATGGCAACGTCAAACGCGGTTTGCCATTGTATTACTCCGTGCGCAAGAACCTGCGCCGCGCCGAAAAGCTGCTGCGCAACATGAGCGTCGTCGCCGAGATTCAATCGGCCATCGCCCTGGTTCGCCGACATCAGGGCGCCACGCGCACGGCGGTGCAACAATTCGTCGCCGGCCAGGCTGATGCCTCGACCACCGGGCCTGGGGGCGAGACAACGAATTGGCGTCACTTCGCCCCGGGGACGATCCTCGATACCAGCGGCGGCATCGAATACGATTTCCCGGCGCAAGGCCTGAACGCCGCCAGCTACGTGGCCGTGCTGCAAGCCGAATTGCGGGCAATCGCGGCACGGCTGGTGATGCCTGAGTTCATGCTTTCGAGCGATGCCTCGAACGCGAACTACGCCTCGACGATGGTGGCCGAAAGCCCGGCCGTGCGCATGTTCGAGCGTTTGCAAGCCGAACAGATCGAATGCGACCTGGCCGTGATGCGGCGCGCGATCTCAGTAGCGGCCGGCGCGGGGCGCATTGCCGACGACGTGCTGACGAGCATCGATATCCAGGCCGTGGCGCCGCCGTTGGCCGTGCGCGACGGACTCAAGGACGCGCAAGTGGCGCGCATCGAATATCAATGCGGCATCCTCTCGCCACAAACGTGGAGCCAGCGCCGCCGGCTTGATTACGCGCAAGAGCAAGCCAACCTTGCCGATCATCGTCGTCAGGCGAACACGAACGGCGACGCGAGCGGCGCGGTGCCACCGCGCGGATGAATGCGCCACGCCTCGCGCTTTCGCGCGCGTGCGTGATGCGCGAAACCGCAGTGGCCAAAAGTGTCTCTTGAAAAATACACTCACGCCGCTAATATGATTCGTAATGACTACACAACAACTCACGACACCGAACGGCAACAAAGCGTCGTACGCGTGCGTGGCGTTGCGAGAAATCTTGGACGATGTGTTGAAGCGCGGCTTTCACGGCACCGCAAGCGTTGAGGTGGCCGTGCAGGACGGAACGATCCAGCATATTCGTCGCCGCGTCGACCGGATCGAAAGGTAACCGCCCACGCGTGGCATGGGCCAACGGCCCGCGCCGCAAAACGCAGGCAGCAGAAAAACGTACTGGTATCCGCAGAGCTTGCCTTCGCGGCAGGTATCCACAGGAGCCCATCGAGAACCCGCAATCGGGTTCGCTCGGTGGGCTTTTTTGTTGCTCACACGACAAGACGAGGAGAGCGCGAATGTCCGAGCCGCTGCAAGAATTCATCAGTTCGCGAGGAGTGACGCTGCGTGTCGATCGCGAGGCCGGCATCATTCGCGGCGTCAAGATCCTCGGTACCGAATCGCAAAACGGTCGCACTTATCTGCCCGAGGCCTTGGCTGCCGCCGCTTCCTTGTACGAAGGGGCGAAGGTGAACGTCAATCATCCCAAGTCTTCGCCCGGCAGCCCGCGCGATTATCAAGACCGCATCGGCGCGATTCACGGCGTGACCGTGCGCACGACCGAAGGCCTCTTCGCCGATTTGCACTTCAATCCGGCCCATGCCCTGGCCGGGCAACTGGCCTGGGACGCGGAACACGCACCGGAGAACGTCGGCTTCTCGCACAACGTGCTCGCGAAAACCGCGCGACGCAACGGCCGCGTGGTCGTCGAGAGTATTACCAAGGTGCAAAGCGTCGACCTGGTTGCCGATCCGGCGACGACCCGTGGGCTGTTCGAGTCGACATTTCCCGTGGGACGCGCGGAAGGGGCGATAACGGGTTCGATCGAATCGGTCGTCTGGGAGGAATTGACACCGACCGATATTCGCAGTCGACGGCCCGATCTGATCGACTTACTGGCCGGCGAGCTGGCGCGGGAGAACGCGCAGTTGCGGGCACAAGTCGACAATCAGCGCGCCTCGGATGCGGCGAGCGGCCGGCGGCGACTGGCCGAACGACTGCTCGCCGAGGCGAACTTGCCCGACCCCAGGTCGGAGAGCGGTTGGGCGCGCGAGATCGTTAGCGAAGCGTTTTTCAGCTCGTTGCTGGCGGCGCCGGATGAGGACGCGATGCGGCGTCTGGTGCAAGAGCGAGCCCGGCTCGTCGCCGCCGCGGCGGGGCTGCCCGCGCGGCGCTCGACCTTTGCCGCGCGGACGCTGGCGCGCGATCAGCAAATGGTCGAGAGCTCCTACGCGGACAAGATCGACGTCGACGCGTTCGTCAAAGCAATCACGCGGTGACGCCGCGAAACAAATGTCTCGGGCGATCCGCGTTTCTTACCTCAGCAGGAGACAGAAGAGATGGCCAACGTGATGCGATGGCGCTATGGCGACACTTCGCCAGTCATGCAACCTGTCCAATCGGCGACAGCGATCGAGATCGGCGACCTGTTGTACCTGGCGACCGACCATGTGCTGCCCGCCGCCTCGCAGGCCGATCAGGGGAGCAAAGCCGCGAATCAGCAATTGTTTCACAACAACTTCGCTGGCGTGGCCATGCAACAGTCGCGCGTGGGGGATACCAATCCGATTCGCGTGGCGACGACGGGCGTCTTTGCGTTCGACTGCGCGAGCGCGACGTTCGAAGTCGGTGCTCTGATGGGCATCAGCCAACCATCGGGCGGCCCGCCGCTCGACAACCAGGTCGTGGTCGGCGTGGGCGCCGAGAATCTGGCGATTGGCCGCTGTGCCAAGCGTGTCAATCCGGCCGACGTCAGCGTGCTGGTGGAGGTCGTCAGCACGGTATCGCACGGCGGGCCGCAAGGCAAGGCGTAAATGCCGCAACTTGCTTCGCCGATCGTTGTTTCCTGCATCACCATTCATCGCCCGCGCGCCGCAAGTAAATGAGGGCCGCGCGAGCTGGCTCCATCGTGAGGAGATTCGAAGTGAGTATCGACTATCGCGATTTGAAACGGCAGTACGAACTGGAAGGCCCGCGGCGGACGGTGGCCGCACTGAGTGAAGCGCTGCGCGAGCGCAAGATGCGGGCCGATGATTTCAGTCTGCGCGACCTGGCCGAGGCGGTGGTTCCCGACGGCCGCGAGTGGGTGCGCACGCTCGATCCGCGTTCGTCCTCCGGCGTACACCTGCTCGAGGCGGGCGACGGCGTCGACGTGACGGCCTTTCTGAACATCACCGGCCAGGTGATCTACTCGAAGATCATGGACGCCTACACGCAGGAGGCTTTCGTCGTATCCAAACTGGTGCAGACAATTCCCACACGGCTCGACGGCGAGAAGATTCCCGGCATTACACGCGTGCAGGATCAGATCGACGAGGTAGCGCCAGGCATGCCGTTCCCCAGCCTGGGTTTCGGCGAGGACTACATCGAGACGCCCTCGACCACCAAGCGCGGCTTCATCGTGCCGGTGACCAAGGAGGCGATCTTTTTCGATCGCACGAACCTGGTGCTTAGCCGCGCGGCCGAAGTCGGCGAAATTCTCGGCCTGAACAAGGAGAAGCGGCTGGTCGACCTGGTGATCGGCGCCACGAACAATTACCTGTGGCGCGGCACGGCTTACGACACTTACCAGTCGAGCACGCCGTGGGTGAACGAGCTTTCGGCGAATGAGTTGATCGATTGGACCGATGTCGACGCCGCCGAACAGTTGTTCGCCGACATCGTCGACCCGAACACGGGCGAGCCGGTGCTGGTCTCTCCCACCACGGTGCTGGTGATGCCTGCTTATCGGCATGCCGCGCAGCGCGTGTTTAACGCGGCCGAGATCCGCTACCAGCCGAGCGACGCTTCGACGCTGACGGTCGCGGCGAATCCGTTATCGACGTATGCCGTGTACGAAAGTCGTCTGGCTTATCGGCGCCTCGTGGCCAACGGCGTCTCGGCCGACGATGCCAAGAAGTGGTGGTTTATCGGCGATTTCAGCCGGGCATTTGCCTACATGGAGAACTGGCCGATCACGGTCACGCAGTCGCCCTTGAACAGCGAGGCCGATTTCAACAGCGACATCGTCGTGCGCTTCAAAGCCAGCGAGCGCGGGGCCGCGGCCGTCATCAATCCGCGATACATCGTCAAGTCGACCGGTTGAGGCTCGTCAGGCCTGCGCCGGTGACGACTGCGTATCGCGCATGCGCAACGTTACCGGCGCAGGCACGGAACAGGCGGCGAAGAACTTTCATCAATTTCCAGAGGGCGGTCCGTACCATGACTCGAATCGGTGATGAAACAGTCAATTCCTTCAGCCATGGTCGCACAAGCGCCATCGGCACGGCGGCGATGGCGCTTGTAGCGACCTCGGTCGCGGCCACCAAGGGCGTGCAGTCGCGCGCCGCGGACAGCAATACCGCCACGGTCTACGTCGGCCACGCGAATCTTACCACCGACACGAGTGACGCCACCGACGGTTTTCCGCTGAAAGCGGGCGAGGCGCTGTTCGTGCCGGTCAACGACGCGTCGAAGATTTTCGTCGCGTCGACCGCCGCGAACCAAAAGATCTTCTGGTTCGCCATCTGATCGAATGCCGTGAACCATGGTGCGCTGCTCGATCACCAGCGGGCGCGATAAAGAAGGATGTCTCATGCCGACCGACCTCGATCAACTGCAAGCCATCAAGAGTCAGACACTGGCAATTATCGCCGAGCTGACGGCAGCCCCTAAGCCGACGTACACCCTCGATGGCCAGCAAGTGGCATGGGCTGATTATCTCGCGCAGCTGCGGCAGACGGTCGCCTGGTGCGATGACCAATTGACGCGCGATCAGCCGTTCGAGTCGCGCACGCGCGGCTTCAGCTGAGCGAGCGAGCAGCGCTGGCCGGGAACACATTTTAGATTTACTGGCACAGGTGTCTCGATGGGCGTCACCTTCGATCCGACAGGCGATATGAGCTGCTGCGACGGCCTCGAAGCGGTCACGCTGCGGCAACTGTCCGGTGCAGCGGGAGGCGTGGTGAACGGTGCGCTGCGCAGGCAGATGCGCACGAGCGAAGCCGAAGCCAGCGACGCGCGCTATCTGGCCACCGACCTGGTGTGGCATTTGCCGGCAGAGCAATTGCCAATCGCGCCCGCGGTCGGGTCGGTGATTACCGACTCCTCCGGCGTGCGTTACATCGTTCTAGAGGCCCAGCGCGCCACCTTGGGCGCCCGCTGGCAATGTCGCGCGAGGAACCTGGCCATCGTCAGCGGTCTCGACCAGCCGGTGACGCTCCAGCAAGCGACATGGACCAAATCACCCAGCGGTGCCCAGGTGGCCGTGTGGCACAACGTGCAGATCAACCTGGCGGCGCGCATTCAGCCGCAGCAAGCGGATATCCGCATTGAATACGACCGGCGCTTGACGCGCGTCACGCACAAAATCTTTGTTGCCGACGAGATCGCGGTGGACCACACGTACCGGGTCATTGCCGGCGACGACATGTTTCGCGTGCTGGGTTACCAGCGGCCCGAGCAGTTGGACGGGCTGTTCACGATCCTGGCCTCGCAAACGACGGGAGCTATTGAGTAGACGCAATGAGCGCGCCAGCAACAGATCGTAAACCACGCGCGCGACGCATTCGACACATAAACCATGAGCCTCGAACAAGCCATTCACAACCGCTGGGCGACCGATTTCCTGCTGGCAGGACTGTTGCCGGCAGAGCGACTATCGACGGGCGCGGCGCGTGGCGAGACGTCGTTTCCCTATGTCGTGCTGTCGCGGCGCGAGAACCAGGTACTGGCGCGCACCAGCAGCGGCACGTCGATCGATCGCGCGGTGGTGCGGTTCGCGATATGGTCCGCCGACCTGGACGAAGCCAAGGAGATCGCCCGCGCCGTCGCGCACCGCTTCGAGCGCGTCGATTTTCCGCTCGACGAGGGGAACGTGTTGAACATGCAGCGGCTGCAAGAGACCGAAACACAGGCCGATGACAGCTCGTGGCTCGTGGAGATCGATTACACCGTCATCCATCGTCATGCGCCGGCAACGTTTCTCGGTTAACCAGGTCACCGTAACGAAGCGCATCAGTCTTCGCACATTTCACTCAATGCAAACCCGGGCCAACTAAACATGACAGAAGCACTTTCCGCGGAAATCAGCGCGTCGCTGTTGTGGTTGTTTCAAGACACGCTGGGCCTGACGACGATCGCCGATTCATCGCGGCTGGAATTCGACGCCCAGCTCAGCGATGGCAGCGGCGCCGGCCAGGCCAACCTGGTCTGGCACGATCTGCGCACGGTCGCGGCGGGCGCTAACGACGATCTGCTCCTCTCGGCACTGCCGCAATCGATTTTCGGCAATACCGTGAATCTCGACTTTGCCGCCGTCAAGGGGATTCTGATCGTCAACGCGAGCACGACCACGGGCGATGAGTTGCTGGTCGGCGCCGCACCGATACACGCTTGGAGCGCACCCTTGGGAAGCGCGACCGACAAGGTGCGCGTCCCGGCGAATAGTTGCCTGCTGCTGGTGAATCAGAACGACGGCTGGACCGTTACGCCCGGCTCGGCCGACACGCTGCGCATCGCGAATCTCACGGGAGACGACATCCCGTACAAGATCGTGATCGTGGGCGTCCACGCGTAACCAGGCGTGAACGGCGCGCACAGAACGAGGAACGACGAGTTGTCGACAACCTTACAGCGGAGTTTTGCCGATGGCGACGATAAGCGGGAAGAATGGCAAGGTGCTGATCGGCACCACGGCGCTGGCCGAGATCACGGATTGGACGTTTCACACGACGTCCGTGAATCACGCCTATGCCAGCTCGTCAACCGGCGGCTACCGGCAACGCGTGGCGGGCGTGAAAGATGGAAGTGGCAGCATCGGCTTCAAGTTCGATCCGGCCGATCCGATCACCGACGATTTCGACGAAGGATCATCGGTCACGCTGCTTCTGTACATCGACGCGACGCATTTCTATAGCGTGCCGGCCGTCGTGGATTCGATCCAATTGGCGGTCGATATCTCCAGCGGTGACGTGCTGGGCGGGACCGCGGTGTTTTCGGCCAACGGCGCCTGGACCAAGCCTGACTACTCTTAGCGAGCCGACGAATGACTTCACTTGCACTCCTTACCGCCGCGCCGGTCCCGCTGCGACTGGCAGCGGGAACCTTCTTGATGACGCCACTCACGCTGCGCGATTACGGCGAAATCGAGCAGGTGATGCGGGCCGAACGGGCCGTACAGCCCACGTCCGCCGGCGAGGGCGACACAGCGACCGCTACGGCTGATGGCGATGCGCTCGTCGCCCCGCCGGTGATTTCCGCCGCGGAGATGGCCGCCTGGATGTGCGGCGCCGGGTTGGCCTACGTCCTATGGCAGGTGCTGCGCAAACGACACAAGGAATTAACACTTGACGACTGCCGCAAGTTCGTGGCCGAGGAGCCGGACGTCGCGGCCCTCGCCTGGCAGTTGGATTTGGCCAGCGGATTGCCCCCGGGAAACGCGCGACGCCAGGCTCGCGCGGGGCGGAGGGGCCCGACGAGCCTGGCGGCTTGCGCAGCATTGATTGGAAAGCAGCCTTTCAGGAACTTTCGGCTGCCTACGGCTGGCACCCTGTCGAGATTGCTGAACTAACGCCCGCACAACTAACCGCGTACGTCGCTGTCCTCCGCACGAGCACCACGCAGTGGATGTCGCCAGCCGCGATGCGTGCCTTTAAAAAACAACTGGCCAGCACGAATACTTCAAATGCCACATCGCAGTAAACGTAGCGATTCTGGTTTTCACCGATCGACGGACGGGCATGTCCAACCGTATCCGCATGGCATTCCACACGATTTACTTTTGCGCCGAGAGGACCAACTCCGCGCAATCCCCGATTTGCTCTTGCGACCTGGAACCGCGGCGGCGCCGGAGCACCCGATCATCCGATTCCCACCGCAAGCCGCCACGAATCGCCAGTTGACCGCGCATGACTTGCCGGTGGACAAGTTGCGGACGCTGCTGCCTGCCGATCGTCGTCGCGCTCCTGGTAATCCATTGCAGAATTCCAGTGGCAATTCGCAGTTCGTGCAGCTCGCGCTGTTGCAAAGCATTGACGAAAGCTTGCGCCGCCTGCGGCAGTTGGCCGAGGCCGGGCGGCAACTGCCCGCCACATTCACGCCGCCTGAGTATTGATCGAAGTCGCGGTTACAGTAGCCAATCACCTTCACAGTCACGCGCGAAAACAGGCGATTTCTCCATGGCGGTTGCGTTCGAAGAATTGGCGGGCTCGCCCCGCATTCGCGTCAACGAGCAAGGAACGAGTGCCGTGCGGACGTTTCGTGTCGCGTGGGCCGATTGGCAGGAATTCGTGCAGGCTTTGATCGGCACCTTTCGCGTGCTGGGACTGGCCACGGAGTTCGTGCCACCAATCGAATTTCCTGGGCTGCCCTACTTGATCGTTACGGACGTACAGGTGGAACCCTTCGATCCCGAGAACCCCGACGGCACGTCGGCGATCGACCTGGGCTCATTTGCGAACACTTACAGCGTTGCCGGTGCGCGCGTGACGGCCACGTACCGCACGATGTTCGACGAATTCAGTCCCTCGCGCCGCGATCTGCCCAACGTGCCGGGCGGCACGTTCTTGACCTACTCGGCCGATCTGGGCTCCGAGCGCATGACCGTGCCCGGCCGCGTCTGGAACTGGGCGGGCAGCTCGGAGCGCGTGGCCGACGACATCAATCCTGGCATCCACGTGCCGCACGGCTCATTCACCCTGCGCTGGCAGCGGGTGCCCAATCCGCCGTGGTCGCAGATTCGCGCATTGCGCGGCAAGGTGAACGGCAGCACCTTCCTCTCCTCGCCTCCCGGCACCGTGATGTTCCAAGGGGCGCGGGCCTCGCGCCGCTTTCAATTCGTCGAGGACGGCGGCTTCTGGAACCTCGACTACATGTTCGCTGAGAACACGAAGACCCTCAGCGACGGCGTCACCGACGTGGGCTGGAACCACTTCTACAAAGAAGCGGCGCTGGGAGGCGAGCATTGGGTCGCAATCGAAAACCAGGACGGCAACCCCCCCCTACGCCTCGGGCGACTTTCTGCAACTCTTCACGTTCGAGTAATCCATGTCGGTCCCGATTCGCCCGGTCCGCCCTGGCGACCTCATCTCGGCTGCCAAGTTCAACGAAGTTGTTGACGCGGTCAACGCTTTGGGGCAGATCTCGGGCAGCTACCCGATCGAAGTGGCGCACGACGACATGGGGGTGCGCATCGGACTGGCGCGGCAATTCAAGGCGTGGTTGTTCCGCATCGAAGCCGTGCCAACCACTGTACCGCGCACCGATGACAACGTTCCCTATTACAACGCCACGCGCCTGCGTCTGGATACGACGAATGATTACACGGCCCAGTCGCCGCAGCACGTCGTCCTGTACGATCCGCTCGCGAAAGACGTCGCCGCCAAGCTGCTGAAAGAAGGCGCCTGGGTGCTCGCAACCTTCGACGCCGACACCGGGCGGTGGCAGATCGTCCGCGATCCTTTTCCCGGCACGCAACTGGTGCGCTTTAAGCTCACGGCCACGCTCACGCTCGGCGGTAGCGCCACGGCCACGATTCGCAAGTGGGATCCCACGGCCGGCGGCGGCGCGGGCGCCTACGTCGACGGCGACACGATCACCGTCAAGGATTATTTCGGCGCCCTGGGCGATCCCGGCGAATGGCAGGCCCCCAGCGGCTACTACGGCTACGCCGTGAAGCTCACCGACCTCGACGAATACCAGATCCTCTACATGGAGCATCAGGCCGAGTTCGCGGCCTTCACGCTCACCGCCAATATGTCGGCCGGCTCGGCCGCGGCGACCTTCGACAGCTTTTGGATGGGGCGCAACACGGCCAGCGAAACGCTCGTCTATGATCGTCAGAACCTGGCGGCTTCGGCCAGAAGCGGCGACAAGGGGATTGCCTGCTGGGATAGTAAGCTCGGCCGCTACGAAATCATTTGGATGGGGCGGGGCGCGCCGAGCGATCCCGTGCTGTTTTATTTGAATGATGCGCTCACGCGGGGCGGCAGCGCGGCCGCGACCATTCGCCAGTGGAATGGTGGCGCCGGCACGTGGGACGCCACCGGCGCGAGCATCACCGTCTATGATTCGTCGAACCTGGTGGCCAGCGGCGTGACGCTGCCGATCTCGACGCTCGGCGTGTGCTTCTTGTCGAGCCAATCCGGGCGCTACGAGATCATCGCGGTCCCTGGCGCGGCGGGCGCGCAGATTGTCCGCTTCAAGACCACCGCTCCGCTCACGCTGGGGGGCAGTTGCACGGCCAATGTGCAGACGTGGGACGCGGGAACAAGCGCGTACGTCGACGGCGACACGATCACGGTGGTCGATTTCTACGGCTCGCTCGGCCGCCGCGGCGCCTGGCAGGCCCCCAGCGGCTATTACGGCTTCGCGCTCAAGCTCCCCGACAAGGATGAGTGGCAAATCCTGACGATGGAGAAGGTGGCCCTCTTTGCCACCGCCACGCTCAGTGAGAACATGGGCGCGACGACCGCCGGCCAGGCCGCGGCCAGCTTTTCGGGGAGCAATAAATTCTGGCAGGGGCAGGACACCGCCGGCGCGGCCGTGGTCTACGACCCGGTCGGCATCTGGAGCGCGTTGCCCTCGGGCAGTAGCGTCGTGGTGTGCTATGACGACAACGAGCAAAAATACAAGATCATCGACGCCCCCGGCCAGGGGAGCCTGGTGCGGGTCAAGCTCACCGCGCCGCTGGCCGTCGGCGGCACGGCCGCGGCCGTAATCCGCACCTGGGACGGCGCCGCCTACAACGACGGCGCGGCGGTCACGGTCCACGATTACGCCCAGCGCTTTAGCGGGCCCACCGGCGCGCTGGGATATGCCGCCCCCTTGGACGGCCGTTACGAGCTGGTCTTTCTGTGCGGCCCGGCGCTGTTGGTGCAGGCCACGCTGACCGAGGCGATGGGGGCGACCACGGCGCACCAGGCCGCGGCCACGACCGTCGACTATGCCCAAGGATCGGACCCCGGCGCGAGCGTCACGGTCACCGATCCGTTGCACATCTACGACAGCCTGACGTCGGGCAAGTCGGTCCTTGCCTGCTGGAACGATCGCGACGCCGCCTACGAAATCGTCGATGCGCCGCAATCGGGGGGCGCCGTCAGTTGGGCCCGCACCTATGCCGCGCACACGCTCGACACGACCAGCAAGTCGAACGCCCATTACGTCGAGTGCCAGGCGGTCGACAATTTTGACGGCGACGGGTACGACAGCGGCAGCCCGCACTTTCACGTTTTCCTCCCCAGCCCCAGCACGGCCACCGATCCGAACGTCGAAGCGGGCGTGATCATTGGCTACACCGTCGACGAAGACGGCAACGCCGTGTGCGTGACGGGCTACTTGGACGACGCCCGCGGGATGCTCAAGACGTGGAGCGGCGCGGCGGCCGACATCCCGCACGGCTGGCAACTGTGCGACGGCAGCAATGGCACCCCCGACCTGCGCGGGCGGTTCATCCTGGGCGCGCAGCCCGGCGGCAGCATCCCCTTTGATGACGACGGCGATAGCAACAACGTCGGCGAAACCGGCGGCACGCTCAAGCATACGCACGCCGCGCACGCGCCGCAGGCCACCACGGCCACCAGCCTGTCGGCCACGAGCACGTCGCTGGGCGTGACCGACAGCGAGTTCGTCGGCACGCCGGCCGTGCTCTCCTTCGATGTGAATATGACCGGGCAGCCGACGGCCGTCGGCGTCACGGGGCCGACCGCGCTGCAAGCGTTCGTGGTGCTGCCCGATGTGACGATCGAGCCCACGTCGCTGAGCGGCGACCACCAGCACGACTTGGACAACGACAGTCTGAACGTGGTGACCGGCAAGGGGGGAATTGTCACCGACATTATTACGCACTCGCCGACAGGGGACCCCAGTCCGTCGGACTTCATCACGCCGAACCCGCACACGCATGCAGCCACGGTCACGCCGCCGGATGACGAGCCCGACGATACGATCCAGCCGAACCCGCACAATCACAGCGTCAATGTGCCGGTAGTGGGGATCACGTTCAGCCCCTCCACGACCAGCTACACCCCCGCCGGCACGGTGATCAGCGACCCGGCGATCGAGACCACGACCACGATCGCGCCCAACCCGCACACGCACCAGACGCCGACCCTGACGCACGACATGCAATATCACACGCCGCAGTATTTTGCGCTGTGCTACATCATGAGGGTGAATTAGCGGCTGCCCCGTAGGGGCGCAGGAAATGATGAGTGATGAGTGATGAATGATGAGTGCTAATTTGGTGCTTTTCTCTTACGGAGATTTTTCCCATGAAACGTCGCGACCTGTTAAAGAGCGTCCTAGGTGGCTTGCTGTCCCTCGGCTTCTGGACGCGAGCGCGACCGCTGGCTGCGGATCAGCCGGCACAAGGCGCGGAGGTCCCAGCCGGGTGGATCCCGGTCATGGAAACCTTGCCGCTTCCTGATCCGCATAGCCTTTGCCCTTGCGAGTGTTTCGCCTGTAGGCAGTAGGAAGCAGGCAGTTTTTCTTCCGTTCCTCATTCATCACTCATCATTCATCGTTTTCCGAAATGCGTATCGTCATCACAGGCCCCGACAGCCGACCCGTGCGGCCGCGCGAGCCCAACC
>DASZWQ010000064.1 GCA_035546535.1 Pirellulales bacterium
GACCCTTTGCCCGACTAAACCGGAACAAAGTGGTTCATTCTCAGCGATCAATTTGAAGTCGTGCGCGCTCATGCTTGAATGCAAGTTGCGTTTGGCCAACTACTTGAAACAAAATCAAAAAAGTTCAACCGGACAGTACTGTCGGCATGTTTACCATCGTCGAGATATTCGCGCCCCTTAACAATCGCTTCTTCGAGGTTTTTGATGCGTTTAAGTACAGCCTGTTTCTTCGATGGCATTTGCATTGACTTCCAGCGCTTTCTCGAAAAAGCTGGTCGAAGTTGCAGACACGACCGGTAAGCCCAACAACACAGAGCTGGGACGCTGCCATCCGGCAGGAGCCCTTTTTAGCCTTCGCCCTCCAAATTCTAGGCCTTTCCGCGCTAACAAGCCGGACGGCCTATTTCGCGAATTTAGCGAAAGGATCGACGTTGGCGTCACGGTGCCACTGGTACTCGGTGCCATGGGCGACCCGTTCGGCCGTTTGTTCGCCGTACAGCCGCGCGATCACGGCCAGGGCCATATCCATTCCGGCCGAGACACCCGAACTGGTCACGCGATTGCCGTCCTCGACCCACCGCGCTTCCTTGACCCAATTGACCTTCGGTCCTTGCTTCTCGGCGAACTGGAAGAATTGCTTGTTCGAAGTCGCGCGGCGGCCGTCGAGCAATCCGGCCTTGGCCAACAGCGCCGAGCCCGAGCAAACGCTCATCACGATCTCCGCCCGCTCGGCGCGATCGCGCAGCCAGGTCAACAGCGGCTCGTTCCCCAACTGCGTGGCGGTGCCGAATCCGCCGGGCACGAGAATCAAGTCCAGCGGCGGACAATTATCGAACGCGTAATCAGCCACGACCTTCGGCCCTTGCGCGCTTGTGATCGGCCCGGCCTGGTAGCCGACCATGACGATCTTCACGCGATTACCTACGGCGCCGAACATCTCGACCGGACCATAGACGTCCAACAGCTCGAAGCGCGGATAGAGGACCACGCCGAGCGTGCGCGTCGGCGCCTGTGCGCCGCCCGTGGACGATTCGTCGCCCGCCCTGGCGGACGCATCGATGCCCGCGAACATTGCGGTAACGATTGTGAGTTGGCCTAGCCGCCGAGCGGCGCGCGATGGCAGTGCTAGCGTGAGCATGAGAGTGCCCTCTAGAGGTTTGAAGTGCTGTCAGTAACGACCACGCACGCCAGCCGCTCAAATGGTAGCCGATCGAGCGACTCGCGGCCATTAGCTGCAAGCACCGTCGCACAGGAAGCTTGCTGACCCGTCGGAGGCGCGTCAGAACCTCGCTGTGTTACGCCGCAGGCTGCCAAAACCGCGAACTGTTCGATCGCTTTTGCCGCTCCAAACTGCCGAGTCGCACCAGCCGCCCACGTGTCTGCAGGTGGCCAGTGCTGCGGGACGAAGTAATCGTAGATGCCTATGATTCTCGTGCCGCGACCGTTCACGCTGCGCTCGCGTTTTCACCTCTCGTTGCGACCCATTCGTCGATCATGACCCCTGACGCTGTTCAAGCACCGCTCCACCCGAGCGACCGACGCTGGTCCCTGTCCCATGCCGTGGCAGCCTGGATCGCCGACCTGGGCGACATGGTGATCACGTGGGTGGCGGCGCTCGGCGACATCATGATCTTTGGTGGCCGGACGTTTTTGTGGCTGGTGTCACGGATGCCGCGGCGCGAAACCCTGTTGCCGAACTTCTACCAGATCGGCGTGCTCAGCCTGCCGGTCGTCGCCCTGACGGGCACGTTCATCGGTATGGTGCTGGCCGTGCAAAGTTATTCGCAATTCCGCATCGTTCATTTGGAAACCCGGCTCGGTGCGATCATCAATATGTCGCTGGTCCGCGAGTTGGGCCCGGTGCTGGCCGCCACGATGCTGGCCGGACGGGTCGGTAGCGCCATGGCTGCCGAGCTAGGCACGATGCGCGTCACCGAGCAGATCGACGCCCTGTCGAGTATGGGCGCGAATCCCGTGCAGTACCTGGTCGTGCCGCGGTTCATCGGCTGCCTGTTCCTGATCCCCACGCTGACGATCATGGCCGACTTCATGGGCGTGGTCGGCGGCTGGTTCTACAGCACGCAGCTGTTGGGCATCGACAATCACCACTACTGGGAAAACGCGCAAGAATTCGTCGGCGCGTTTGACCTCTTCGGCGGCGTTTTCAAGAGCCTGTTCTTCGGCGCCGCCATCGCGCTGATCAGTTGCCATCGCGGGTTTCATTGCGATCCGGGGGCCGAAGGGGTGGGCCGCGCGGCTTATAGCGCGTTTGTCAATTCCTTCGTCGTGATCTTGATGCTCGATTTCTTCCTGGGCATCTTTCTCGACTCGGTTTACTACTTTCTCTGGCCGCAAGGGACGTCGTTGCTGTGAGCACCTCGCGACCTAAAGACCAGAAAGCAGCCGACCGCAACCTGGTCGAAGTGCACGATTTGTACGTGCAATTCGGTCGGCAGCGCGTGCTGCGCGGCATCAACCTCGACGTGCCACGCGGGCAGACGCTAGGGCTGATCGGCGAAAGCGGTTGCGGCAAGACCGTGCTCCTGAAGACCATTATCGGCCTGGTACATCCCACGCGCGGCGAAGTGCTGTTCGACGGCGTCAACCTCACCAAGGTCGGCGACCGCGAGCTGACCCGGCAGCGCATCCGTTTCGGGTTTCTGTTTCAACAGGCGGCGCTATTCGACAGCATGAACGTCGAACAGAACGTCTCCTTCCCACTGCGGCAACACACGAAAAAGACACCCGAAGAGATTCACCAGATCGTCCTCGAACGGCTTGCCGAAGTCGGGTTGCCCACGACGGCGCTGGCCAAAAAACCGGCCGAGCTGTCGGGCGGCATGCGCAAACGCGTCGGTCTGGCCCGGGCCCTGGCACTCGATCCCGAGATCATGCTCTACGACGAGCCGACCACGGGGCTCGATCCGATCATGAGCGACGTGATCAACGAATTGATCATCCGCACGCGCGAGCGCTATCCCGTGACCAGCATCGTGGTCACGCACGACATGCACACGGCGCAGAAGGTGACGGACCGCGTCGTCATGCTCTTTCCGATCGCCCGGCTTGGGTCGGACGATGCCCAGATGATCTACGACGGGTCGCCGAAAACCCTCGAGACTTGCCCTGACAAGCGCGTCTGGCAATTCGTGCATGGCGAGGCGGGCGAACGCCTCATGGAAATGCGCGAAATGGCCGCCAGCCGCAACAATAGCTAACCCACCAGACGCAAATCATGGACGAAAGAGTCGTACAGTTTCGGGTGGGCGTGATGGTGCTGGCGACGTTCATCATCGCTGGCATCCTGGTGGTGTTGTTCGGCTCGCTGCCCAACTTCACCACGCCGCGCAACACGGTCTATATCACGTTCCGCCAGGCGCTGGGCGTTTCGCGCGATACCCCCGTGCGCAAAAGCGGCATCCTCATCGGCCGCGTCACCGACGTCGAGCTGGAAGACTCGGGCGTGCTAATCACGGCGGAAATCAATTCGCACGTGAAGTTGTACACCAACGAAATCTGCCAGGTCGGCAGCTCGCTCCTGGGGGGCGACGCGGTCATCCAATTCGTCGGCTTCAACGACAAGTTGCCCCGCGAGCCGATCGAGAGTGGCAGCCGGATCGTGGGCATTTCGACCGTCGATCCCGCGCAGGCGATCAGCAATCTGGAAGGGACCCTGGCCACGGCCGTGTCGAGCGTGTCGACCACGAGTGATGAGATTGGCAAGTTGGCGCATCGCGTGTCGGACCTGTTGGAGAACAACGACGAGCAGATCGTGCGCGTGGTCAACAAGGCGGAACTGGCGCTGGACCAAATCCGCTTGATTGCCGACAACACGAACGCCGTGATCGGTGACAAGGGCGCACAGGAGAAACTCAAACAGGCACTGAACGACTTGCCGGACGTGCTGCGCGACACGCGCGAGGCGGTCAACGGCTTCAAAGTCACGCTGCAGGCAGCGGACCGCAACCTGCAAAACATGGAAGGACTGACCCGGCCGCTAGGCCAGCGCGGCCCGGAACTGGTCGATACGATCGACCGTACGATGAACAAGCTCGATCGCGTGATGACCGAGCTCGAGCAGTTCAGCACCTCGATCAACGATCCCAACGGTTCGCTGGGGCAGTTGATCAATAACCCCGAGCTGTATCAGCGCGTGAGCTCGTCGGTGCAGAACATCGAGAACCTGACGCGGCAGTTGCAGCCCGTGGTGCGCGACGCCCGGGAGTTCTCGAACAAGATCGCCCGGCATCCCGAGCTGTTGGGCGTGCGCGGCGCCCTCAGCCCGAGCACGGGCGCGAAGCAAGGGCTGTTCTCACCTTCGTCGACACTGCAACAAGAACAACCCTGGAACAGCCCGACGCCGGTCTGGTCGCCGACGCCGATGCCGCATTAGGAGATGTTGCACCACGGAGACACGGAGAAAATGCGGAAGTACGAATGCAAAATGATGAGCGGAAGAAATCGGTACCGGCGAACATCTTCCTCTTCGCTCATCAACTATCGCTAAGCGCTTCGCCATCCATCGTTTTGCATTTTCTCCGTGCCTCTGTGTCTCCGTGGTGTAATTCATTTCCACGCCGCCAGCGCGTTCTGTCGGTTCGCAAGCGGCATGGCGACCGGTCCTTGTTCGACGTGCGAGGCGAAGACGGCCATGATCATTTCGATGGTCGAGCGCGCGTCGTAGGCGCTGCATTTCGGTTCGCGGTTTTCGCGGATCGCGTCGATCAGGTCCAAAACCGCCACCTTGTTGCCCGCAAGCGCGCTGCCGTCGGCGAGCGGCTCGGGCTGGCCTAGTCCGGCCGTCGATATGTCTTGCCATGCGCGGCCGCTGCGGCCCGGCGACCAGTTGGGATCGTCGAGGTATTTCACGTTGGGCACGTAGCCAGTTTGAATTTCGATCAATCCCGCCGAACCGCAGATCAGCAAGCCGAACCGCGACGACTGCCCTCCGCCGCGCACGGAGTTGAAATAAGCGGTGACCCCGTCGGGCATGCCATACGTGGCGCTCACGCTATTGCCCGCCAGTGGCCCCAATCCCTCGGGCCCCTCCTTCACATCGGCAGGCTGTGCTGGCCGGCCGTCGACCGCCACTGTGCCGAAGCACCACTGCGGCGCGCCGCCGAAGGTGCAAATCAGGTTCATGATGTGCGAGCCGAGCACGAAGAGATCTTCGCCGCCTCCGCGCTGATCTTCTTTCCCGCGGCCGCGCAACTCGAGAATCTTGCCAATGCGACCGGCCGCGATCATGTCGCGCACCACGTCGATCTTCGGGCTGTAACGCGTCTGGTGCGCGATCGCCAGCCGTGTGTGCGTGCGCTCACAGGCGGCGATGATTTCGTCGGATTCGGCCGGCGAGCGGCAAAACGGCTTTTCCATGAAGATGTGGATCCCGCGCTCGGCGGCCGCCACCGTCATGTCGCGATGCTGATCGACCCAGCGCGGCGCGATCGCCACGATGTCGGGCTTCACCTCGTCGAGCATCTGCCGGTAGTCGGCGTACGTGCGGTCGACGCCTAAGCGCTTTGCCGCCGCGGCCAGGCCCATGCGGTCGTCGTCGGCCACCGCCACGACCTTGGTCGCAGGCACCTCGGCCCAGACGGTGTCGATGGCATGTCCGTAATCGCCGCGACCGGTTCGTCCGATCACCGCAACGCGAAATGTGTCGGGCATGATGTTTTCGCCTCCGAGGAGAATTACAAGGCACGGCCGCGCGACATGTGTGCCACTGGTGGCTTGTCCACAAGTGCCGCGTGGCAAACGGCAATTTCGTAGGGTGCTCTGTGAGCACCGAAGTCGAAACGGGGTGGTGCGCACAGCGCACCCACCCCTTTCAAGCTGTCATTTTGAATGCTTGTATTACCGCTACCGTTTTCACGTCGCGTAACGCAAAGCCATGATGTGCAATGTCTTCGTACATGTGGAACGCGATCGAACCGGAGCGAGACGCGTGGACGCGCTCGACGGATCTCGACGCGTTGCGGCGCGCGTCGCGCCACGACGAAATCGAATTCTCCCATGTTTTCCCGGACGAGAGTGTATCGCAGCGCAACGCATCCTGCGTCCGATCGGTCAACGCGCTTGTGGTCAATGCTCAAACTCCTGAAAAATCATACACTTGTAGCCGAAGCAGATCCTCGATGACAGCTTGAAAGGGGTGGCACAGCGCACCCTACTGTTTGGCGCTCTCCGTTTTCATCTCTTCCACCGGCGGCAGGCAGCGGGCCAGGACGGTGTCGGCGTCTGCGCCGGCCGGCAGATCGTTAGCCGCCGGCGTCACCTCGCGCATGTGCTCGGCGAGTTTCTCGGTCAGCTGCGCGACGAGCGCAGCACGCTCCGGGCGCGCGGCCAGATTCGTCATTTCGTCGGGATCGGCCTGCATATCAAACAGCCACACCGTCTTTCCCGGTAACGGGCGGCCGGTCGCGTAGCCATCTTGCCGTTCGCGCCGGCCGGTCGAGTAGACCAGTTTCCACCGATCGGTGCGCACCGCGGCTTCCTCGTTCTCGGCGTATTCGATGAAGACGCAATCGCGATGCCTATCGGCCGTGCCATCGAGCAACCGCGCGAGCGAGCGCCCTTGGACCGCGTCCGGCATATTGACGCCGCATACGTCGAGAATCGTCGGCGCGACGTCGATCAGTTCGACCAATGCCGATGAGACGGTTCCGGCGCGCACGCGCCCCGGCAGCTGCATAACAAGCGGCACGCGGATGGCTGGCTCGAAGCTGCAATGCTTTTCGAACCGGCCGTGCTGACCAAGCATGTAGCCGTGGTCCCCGGTATAGACGACCAGCGTGTCGTCGGCATGGCCTGCGGCCGCCAGGGCGTCGAGCACCAGGCCCACGTTCTTGTCGAGGAACTCGACCGACGTGTAATACGCCGCCTCAATCCCTTGCTTCTCGGCAGAAGTCAGATCGCGGAAGATCGCGGGAATCTGCGCGTCGTCGTCGGCGCCGAGCGGGAAGACTGGCATCTGGGCAGGGTCATGCCTCCCGCGGAACTCAACCGGAAAATGAAACGGCGAGTGCGGTTCGTAAAAACTGACCATCAGGAAGAAGGGCTGTTCGCCGGCGGCTTGCAACGCGCGCGCGGCCTCACCGGCGAAGAACGTCCCTGCCATGTCGGAGTCGTGCGCGGCATACGGGCGGCAAAAGCTGTTCAGCCAGATCCGCGCCGGATCTTGAAATGGTTTCCACGCCGGCAAAACGGCAACGCCCTCGGGCAGCGGCTCGCGCTTTCGTGTGGCAATCCAGCGCTGATACTCAGGCATGTCGATGCGCGTGTCGAACCCGTGTTTGAGCGCGCTATTAAAGTGCATCTTGCCGATACTCGTCGTGCGATAGCCGGCATCCCGCAAAATTTCGGCCAGTGTCGTTTCGTTTTCCGATAGTGCCGTCTTCAGCACCGTCACGCCCACACTGTGCGGATAACGCCCGGTCAAAAACGACTGACGCGAGGCGGTACACACCGGTGCGTTGCAATACGCGCGGGCGAAACGGGTGCCTTGGGCGGCCAGTTGATCGAGCCGCGGCGTGCGCACCCGTTCGTTTCCATCGGCCCCCATGACGTAGGCCGCATGGTCGTCGGCACAGATCCAGAGCACGTTCGGCCGCGCGGCAAGGGCCGTCGCGGCGCAGAATGCAACCCACAGAATGGCAAGCAGCGGTGTGCCGACTCTTGCCGACTCGCAGTGCAAGGCCGCGAAACCAGAAAAGGAGCATCGCCGACTCTGGAACCTGGTCGGCACTGCTTGCGAAATAGGCTCGTGCATGCCCCGATGATAGACTGGCGGCGCGTCGCGAGCGAGCCGCAGCGGGGCGGCTTGGCCAAACCTCATTCTTGTCGCCACGGGGCCGTCATGAATCTCGAAACGCTCTTCAGCATTGCCGGCGCCATCGCACTTCCGGGCTGGCTGCTCTTGATTTTCGTTCCATGGTGGCGGTGGGCCACGCAGCTAATCGCGCCGTTTGTCATTCCGCTCATATTGGCGCTTATGTACGCGTACCTGATGGTCACGAATCTGGCGAACGGTAACGGAAACTTCCATAGCCTGGCCGGCGTGCGCGGATTGTTCGAAGTCGACGCGCTGCTCCTGGCGGGTTGGATTCATTACCTCGCGTTCGACTTGTTCATCGGCAGTTGGGAGGTGCGCGACTCGCGCCGCCGCGGCATCTCGCACCTTTTGATCGTGCCGTGCCTGATTGGCACGTTCATGCTCGGGCCGATCGGGCTGGCGTTGTATTTCGCGATTCGCGCAGCGATGCGGCGAACCGTCTGGATCGACGACGGCGTTGCTGGGGCGGGCGAAACCGCCGCGGTAAGCTGAGAAAGTTTCGATACGACAGAGAGTCGCCCGGGAAACCCGGGGATTTCGGGCTCCGGCAAACTGTTTGCCTCGCCATTCCGCCTCCGCTTATATTAGCGGGATGAGGGGATATGCGCCGGAGCCGGCGCACGTCACTGTCCACTCCGGTCGCAGAGGGCCTGCGCGGCATTTTGCGACTCCCGCCGTGGCAAGTCGAAACTTGCCGACCGTGGACGCGATCGCCCGGGTCCCTTGATCCGCAACTGCCCGCCGTAACCCATTGAAGCCAACTATTCGAGGTCGCGGATGAAACTCGCGCGCCTGCTGTTTTCTGTTTTCGTTGTCGCGCTGTTTTTCCTGAATAGTGAGATACGCGCCGAGGATGCCAAGCCCGCCGCCGAGCGTCCGCCGGTCAGCTTCTTTCGCGACATTCGCCCGATCCTGCAAGACCGCTGCCAGGGGTGTCATCAGCCGGCCAAGGCCTTGGGCGGGCTCACGCTCACCAGCTACGCCACGTTGGTCAAGGGGGGCGAGAGTGGCGAGGCGGGTGTAGTTCCGGGCAAGCCGGACGACAGCGAGCTATTGTCGCAGATTCTGCCCAGCGGGAACGATCCGCCGGCCATGCCCAAGGGCGCGCCGGCGCTGAAGCCCGATCAGATCGACCTCGTGCGGCGGTGGATCGCCGAGGGCGCCAAGGATGACACGCCGGACGCGGCCGAGATCGCCATCGATCGCGATCATCCGCCCGTCTATGCCGCGCCGCCGGTGATTACGTCGCTCGATTATTCGCCCGACGGCGCACTGCTGGCCGTTTCGGGTTATCACGAGGTGTTATTGCACAAAGCGGACGGCGCCGGCGGCGCGTCCGGCAGTATTGCGGCGCGGCTGGTGGGCTTGTCCGAACGGATCGAGTCGGCCCGCTTCTCGCCCGACGGAAAGCGGCTGGCCGTGACGGGTGGTTCGCCGGGTCGTTTCGGCGAATTGCAGATCTGGGACGTGGCGAGCGGTGAACTGAAGCAATCGGTGCTGGTTACCTATGACACGATCTACGGCGCGAGCTGGTCCGGCGACGGCGGCAAGGTCGCCTTCGGCTGTGCCGACAACACCTGCCGCGCGATCGATGCGGCGAGCGGCAAGCAGGTGTTTTTTCAAGGCGCGCACAACGATTGGGTGCTCGATACCGTATTTTCCGCCGACAGCTCGCACCTGGTGAGCATCAGTCGCGATCGCTCGATGAAGTTGAACGAAGTCGCCACCGAGCGTTTCGTGGACAATATCACCAGCATCACGCCCGGCGCGCTCAAGGGCGGGCTCATGACGATCGACCGCAACCCGAAGAATGACGAATTGCTTGTCGGCGGGGCGGACGGAACGCCGAAGATCTATCAAATGCACCGCACCAAGGCGCGGCAAATCGGCGACGACTTCAACCTCATCCGCGCGTTCGAGGCGATGCCAGGCCGTATCTTTTCGGTCCGCTATAGCGCCGACGCCTCGCGCATCGTGGCCGGCAGCTCAAGCGACGGTGCCGGCGAAGTGCGGGTTTATAACGAAGCCGATGCGAAGTTGGTATCGCGTTTTGCTACCGAGCATGGCGCGGTCTACAGCGTCGCTTTCCGGCCTGATGGCAAGGAAGTCGCCGTGGGCGGTTTCGACGGCATGGTGCGCATTTACGATCCCACGTCAGGCAGTATGTTGCGCGAGTTCATGCCGGTGCCGCTCGCGCCGGCCGCGGCGCAACAAGCTGCGCGATAACGACTCCCAAACGAAACTCGAAATTCATCGATCGATCCATAACTCCACAGAGCTGATCGCTATGAATCGCACAAGATATGGACGCCTGGCGAGAAACACGGTGCTGATCGTGGCCGGGCTGGTGGTTATGACTGCTTCGACCTTCGCAGCCGACGAGCTGGCCCTTGAAAAGCTGCCCGAGGGGATGCAGCTCGCCAGGTTGGAGGTCCTGCCCGCATCGATTGCACTGGCCAACCGCTACGCTTATGCGCAACTGCTCATTACGGGCGTCTCGGCCGATGGTTCGCGGATCGACGTCACGCGCATGGCCCAGGTCGAAGACCCCGCGGGCCTGGTGAAACTGAACGATCACCGCCTGGTGCGACCGGTGGCCGACGGTGAAACGGCGCTGCGCATTTCGCTAGCAGGCCAAACAGCGGACGTGCCGGTCAAAGTCGCGGGGTACGCGGCCGATTATCCGGTCGATTACGTACGCGACGTGATGCCCACCATGTCGAAGATGGGATGCAATGCCGGCACGTGCCACGGCGCGGCCAACGGCAAGAACGGGTTCAAACTTTCGCTGCGCGGTTACGATCCGCTCTTCGATCATCGCGCCCTGACCGACGATCTGGCCGGCCGGCGCTTTAACCGCGCCGCGCCCGATCAGAGCCTGATGCTGCTCAAACCGTCGGGCGGCGTGCCGCACGTGGGCGGCGTGCTGACGCATCCGGGCGAGCCGTATTACGAGCTGCTGCGCGCGTGGATCGCGGCCGGCGTGAAGCTGAATCTCGACACGCCCCGAGTGACCAAGATCGACGTCTATCCGCAGGGACCGCAGATCCCGCTGCCGGGCATGAAGCAGCAAGTGATCGTGATGGCCACTTACGCCGATGGGGCAGTGCGCGACGTCACGGCCGAAGCATTCTTGGAAAGCAGCCTGACCGACGTGGTGGAGGTCGACAAGCAAGGTTTGGCCACTGGCACGCGGCGCGGAGAGGCGTCGCTTCTGGCCCGCTACGAAGGGGCCTATGCAGCCACGACCGTCGTCGTGATGGGCGATCGTAGCGGCTTCGCCTGGCAGGATCCACCGGCCAACAATCACCTCGATACGCTGGTTTACAACAAGTTGAAGAAGGTGAAGGTGCTGCCCAGCGACCTGTGCACCGACGCCGAGTTTGTCCGCCGCGTCTATCTCGACCTGGTGGGCGTGCCCCCGCAGCCGGAAGTGGTGCGGGCCTTTCTCGCCGACACGCGCGAAACCAGGCTCAAACGCGAGGAATTGATCGATCGGCTGATTGGCGGACCGGAATTCGTCGACCACTGGACGAACAAGTGGGCCGACTTGCTGCAAGTGAACCGAAAGTTCTTGGGCGAAGAGGGAGCCTGGGCGTTTCGAAACTGGATTCGCCAGGCGCTGTCGGACAACATGCCCTACGATCAGTTCGTGTACAGCGTTCTGACGGCGTCGGGCTCGACGATGGAGAATCCGCCCGCGTCGTACTACAAGGTCCTTCGCGCGCCAGCGGACGTGATGGAGAACACGACGCAGCTCTTCCTGGCCGTGCGCTTCAACTGCAACAAGTGCCACGATCACCCGTTCGAGCGCTGGACGCAGGACCAGTATTACCAGCTAGCGGCGTATTTCGCGCACGTGGGCCGCAAGGCTGATCCCGAATTCGCCGATCGCAAGATCGGCGGCACCGCGGTCGAGCAGGCGCTACCGCTGTCGGAAATCGTCTATGACCAGGGAGCCGGCGAAGTGACGCACGAGCGTACCGGAAAAGTCACGCCGCCCAAGTTCCCTTACCAATACGCAGGGTCGGACAGCGCCGCCGCGGCGCCCTCGCGCCGTGACCAATTGGCGCACTGGATCACGTCGAAGGACAACCCCTATTTCGCCAAGAGTTACGTGAACCGGATTTGGAGCTACCTGTTGGGGGTCGGCATCATCGAACCGATCGACGATATTCGCGCCGGCAATCCGCCCACGAATCCCGAGCTGCTCGATCGGCTGACGGCCGATTTCATCAACAGCGGGTTCAACGTGCGCGAGCTGTTCCGCGAGATTTGCAAGTCGCGCGTTTATCAGCAGTCGATCACTACGAACAAGTGGAACCAGGACGATGACATCAACTTCGCACACGCCCTGGCGCGGCGCTTGCCGGCCGAGACGCTGTACGACGCCGTACACGCGGCGACCGGTTCGCGGCCAAAGTTGCCGGGCGTGCCCGAGGGCTTTCTGGCGACGCAGTTGCCCGATAGCGGCGTGGAACTGGCCGACGGCTTTTTGAATCTGTTTGGCCGCCCGCCGCGCGAAAGCGCCTGCGAGTGCGAACGTTCGACCGGCGTTATGCTCGGTCAGGCGCTGAACCTGGTGAATGGTCCCACGATCGCCGAAGCGATTGCCGATCCGCAAAATCGCATCGCGTCGCTGGTGGGCGCGCAGGCCGACGACTCGAAGCTTGTCGAAGAATTGTTCGTGGCGATTTTGAATCGCTTTCCAAAGCCCGAGGAATCGGCCGCGGGCGTCGCTGCGATCAACGCGGCGAAAGAAGAATACAACCTGTTGCAGGCCAAAGTCGATGCGTTCGAGCGCGAACAATTGCCGGCACGGCAAGCTGCGTGGGAAAAAGAGCAGCAGCCCGTGACCTGGACGCCGCTCGCTGTGGCATCGGCTACGTCGATGGCGGGAACGACGTTGACGCCGCAGCCGGATGGCTCGATCGCCGCCACTGGTGTGAGCCCTGACAAGGATACGTACACGATCGTCGGTACGACGCGGTTGGCAGGCATCACCGCTTTGCGCATCGAGGTTCTGGCCGATCCGAGCCTGCCATCGGGCGGCCCGGGACGCGCTCCGAATGGAAACTTCGTGCTTGGAAATGTGCGAGTGACCGCGGCGCCCTTGGCCGATCTGGCGGCGGGCAAAGCTGTGGCGCTGCAAGGGGGCGTGGCCGACTTCTCCCAGGAAGGCTATCCAGCGGCCAACGCCATCGATGGAGACGGCAACTCGGGCTGGGCCGTCGCCACCGCCGCTGGCAAATCGCACCTGGCGATTTTCGAAACGGCCGCCGACATCGGCACGGCCGAAGGGAGCGTCTTGTCACTCGTGCTCGATCAACCGTACGGCGGGCAGCACACGCTCGGCCGATTCCGCATCATGGCAACAAACGCGCCGCGGCCGGTGAAGCTCGATTCGCTTCCGGCCCCCGTGGCCGAGGCGCTCGTGATTGCGGCCGACAAGCGCACGCCGGAACAGCAAGCGGCCATCACGGCGCATTTCCGCAGCCAGGATGCTGAATGGTTGCGTTTGAACGCCACGCTCGAAACGGCCCGGCAGGCCCACGGTCAATACCGGCTGCAGGGTGCACAGGATCTGGCGTGGGCGCTAATCAACAGCCCGGCGTTCTTGTTCAACCGCTGAGTCCGAGGGGCGTCGCTCTTACGACTCGACGAATTCCTCGGCGGCGTCGCGCATGACCTGCACGTCGGCGTCGATGCCGGTCCATAGTTTGAAGCCGATCGCCCCCTGGTTGACGATCATGCCCACGCCGTCGAGCGTTTTGAAGCCGGCCTGCTGACTCTTGCGCACCAGCCGCGTGACCGGCGGGCTGGCGATCACGTCGGCCACGACCAGGTGCCGCGGCGCCGCGTCGAGGTTCACCGGTACGCGGGCCGATTCGTCGTTCAGACCGATCGACGTGGCGTTAACGAGCACGTCGGTATCGGAAGTGACGCGGAAATCGCCTTCCCAGGGAATGAGCGCCGCAGGCGTGTGGGTCTTTTCGTTCAAGCGATCGACCAGCGATTGCCCGCGCTCGATCGAGCGATTGACGACCGAGATCGTGGCCGCGCCAGCCAGCGCCAGTTCGACGGCGATCGCCCGGGCCGCGCCGCCGGCGCCCAAGAGCATGATGCGTTTTCCAGCCGGATCAACGACACCGCGCAAGGACTGCAAGAAGCCCTTGCCGTCGGTGTTCTCGCCGACCAATTGCTCGCCATCGCGAACGATGCAGTTCACAGCGCCGATCAAGGCCGCGGCGTCGGTCAATCGGTCGAGGTACTCGAGAACGGGCACCTTGTGCGGTTTGGTGATGTTGGCCCCGCGAAAGCCCAGCGCGCGGATGCCGCGAATCGCATCCCCCAGATTTTCGGGCGTGACTTCCAACGTCAGGTAACGCCAATCGAGACCATGATGGATGAACAATTTCTCCATCATGTACTGTGTCGGATTACCGGCAACGGCCTGGCCCAAGAGAGCGCACACCTCTTGCAAAATAGATCGGGGCACGGCAAATCATCCGTCGAACTAAGGGAGGTGGTGCAATGACACCGGCCGGGAATGCGAGTGTCTCGGGCCGGATGAATCGCCTCAATCATCCCCGCTGCCGCCCCAATTTTCAACCACCGCGGTGGTCGAAAAACATCATTTGCCGATTGTCGCGACGGTCACGGCATCCACAGCCCGGGCGATCCGCCGCGAGACGTGTCGACGGGCGACTTCGGCTTGCGCCGCGCCTTGATCCGGACATATGGCGCCACGTACCGGCTGCGATGCGCGAATTCGCCCGGCGAGGATTGCGCATCGGCATGAACCGGTTCGAGTAAATCCTCGATGACGAAGCCGGCGCGGCACATTTCGCCGATCAACTCTTCCCAGCGATGCAGAAATTCGAGCGTCCCTTCCTCGCGATGCGGGCTTTGGGCCACCGGCGGTAGCGGTCCGTTACGATAATAGGGCTCGACGAGCTCATAGCCGCGCGCGCTTGCCCGTACGTCGGCCTGCAGGCTGCCGGGCTGTTTGTGCTGACTGATATAAACACCACCGGCCGCGATCACGCGTCCCACTTCGCGATACATCCGCGATACGTCAGGGATGTAACAAGAGCTGACCGGCTGGATGACGATGTCGAATTCGTCGGCCGCAAAGCACGACAGGTCGTCCATCGACGCTTCCACCGCGCGAATATTCAATCCGCGCTCGGTCGCTACGGCGCGATCGAGCGCGAGCATGGCGGGGCTGATGTCGACGACCGTCACCTGCGCGCCGGCTGCCGCGTAGAACGCGCTTTGCCGCCCGCCGCCAGCGGCGAGGCAGAGGACGCGCCGGCGGGCGACACCTTCCTCGAGCCAGGAATCGCCGGCGACCGTGGCGGGCGAATCGGCGATGTCGCTGTCGCGCGCCGGCCGTGTGAAACGCTGCTGCCGCGACACCAGCGCATCCCACGCACGGGCGTTATGCTGCCGGGCAACGGACGAGAAATCTGCGGGCTCGCGGTTCATCGCCGCAGTTTAATGCCCGCCGCGACCAGCACCAGGGCGACGGCAGCCAAGGCGGCGGTGGCCGGCTCGGGGACCGGCTGTACGACCATCACGGTGTCACTAAACCCAGCGCCCGGGCCCGATTGACTCAGTACAAAGGCCACGCGCCCGCCGGCTGCACCGCTGAAGGGGGCGAAATCGGTCGTGCCTGGCAAATAAGCGAGGCTTTCGCCGAATTCGCTGCCACTGGCCGTCGGCAGACTGAGGATGCCGTCGGCTGCGTTGCTCCCCAGGCCCGGCTGGAACAATCCAAAGGTGTAGGGATTGGCGCCGCTGTCGGTCGATACCGGCACGCTACCGGTTACCAACAAGTGATCGCCCGAGGTGACGGCCAGGTCGAAGCTACCGACGTTGGAGGTTAATAACTGCGGAGAACCGCTGGTCGCCGTCGCGTCGCCGGTACCGGAAAGCGTGACCTGGAAAATCGATGACGTGGGAGGGCCGCCGCTGAAGTTAAAAGCGCCGGTCTGATAGATCAGGTGCCCTTGCGAGTCGAAGCCCATGCCGGCGGTGTAATCCTGTCCGGTATTGATCACCGGGTTCGCCGCGCCCGTCGAGCGGTTGATTTCGTAGATCGACGCTCCGGGTCCCTGAATGCCCGGGCCTCCGGCGGCGTCTGAAACGAAGATGTCGCCATTCGGTCGCACCGCAACTTGAGAAATAAACGGCACGACGCTGAAGCCGGGATCACTCAAAATCGTGCTGGGCGTGACGTTGACGTGTCCGCTCGAGATCGAGCCCGTCACGGGCACGGAAAATAGATAATCGCCACCATCCGAGTCGGTGATGAGCAAACCGCCCGTGATCGGATCCCAGGTGACACCGCCGACGCTGCCGAAGCCGCCGAAGTCGCTCGTATCCTGCACTTGAATTGGCGTCCCGAGCGAACCGTCGCTATGCACGACGTCGATCGTATGCGACGGCGAGTTAAACGAACCCTCGACGATGTACAACGTGCCATCCGGGCTGTAAGCCACACCTGCGGCGTTGGTCGTAACCGACGAGAGGTCGGTCGTCTGGAAGCCTGGCGCAAGAAACGGAGCGGCGACCACGGGCGTCGAGGCATATAGCAAGCAGCCACCCGCCAGGACGATCATCAGGCAGGTACGTTCGAAAAAATCAAATTGCATGGAATCTTTCCTTTCGAGGAGCATCATGGGTGTCAGCGGCCGTGCGGGCCGCTATTCAATCAAGTAATCAGCATCGCCATTCGCGCGGGTACAGAGAGGCCCCAGGACCTTGAAATCAATCGAAGCATCAAGGAAATGGGCGCTGCCATCGCACATCAGCACCTGGGCGGCGCCGACGTGGTCAGACCAGATTTCGTTGTCCTGGAAAATGTTCACGCTCTTGGTCGAATCGAAAATGTTTTCGCCATTGGCCCATTCGCCACCCGTCAAGCTGCCCCGGCCCGTGTCCTCGGCGATGATGATGGTGTGACTCAGGCCATCGACAATTTCTGATTGGCGAATGCTGCGGTCGTAAAGCATCACGCCGTTGGCATAGAGCGAAAGCGGCAGCAGCCCGTTACCAAACATTCCGCCATAATCGCTGCAGGCGCGCATGGCGCCCGGCGTGAGAGGCAAGCTGCCGGTGAAATTGCCGTCGCGGTCATTGGTCAGCCGGCTGGTCGACGGGCAGAGATAAACCGCGATCACCTGACTCGTGGCCGGTGCGTTCACCGGACTGTCGTAGCGGTACGACGTATTGAACTGGCTGCGAATGTTCTGCTGTTCGAGATACGGGAGAACGTATAGCGACCAGGCGAGTTGCTGGACATTACGATCGGTGCAGCCCGGCGGGTACGCGGCCAGGCTATCGTGATAGTTCGCGAGCGCGATGCCGATCTGCCGCAGATTGTCGCCACAGGCCGCGCGGCGGGCCGATTCCCGCGCCTGCTGCACCGCCGGCAGGAGCAGCGCCGTCAGCGCGCCGATGATGGCGATCACGACCAGGATTTCGACCAGGCTGAAGCCACGGGTCGACAATCCGCGATTTGCCCGGCAACGGCTGGCAAGCTTCGACCCGATCATGGCTGTTTCACCGCGCACGCGCGCATGCCGAGCGACGAGCAACGCGCGACCTTGGCGCACGGTTGCGCAAGCAACCGCGCATGACGGATCCCGCGTGGGCCGATCAGGGCAGCAAGCGTGCGATTAGCGGCGTCCTTCGACAGACCGAATTTCCGCAGCCTCCGTCCCTCGCGGAGAAGCTGCCGAGCACCGCATTGGTAGGTCTTCTGACTCCCGAGCTCGGGCTGAGCTGGCCTTCTCGTCGTACCGGCAGCTAACTCGCGTTAGCAGGCCGCACGACAATGGCTTGAAGCAGCTTCCCTAAGTAGCACTCGGTTACAGCGGCGGGGCCGTCCCGGAATTACACCGGAGTTCCCTGTTTGCCGGCCGGCTCAAAACGGAGCCAACCGGCCACCAATGCACGAGCCCAGAAGTTAGCAATCGCCTCGGGCGGCGTCAATAAGTGGCTGTCGATTCTCGTTTCGGCCGTGAAAAACGCCGTTTTCATTGCCGCGATGACAAATTGCCACATCTGGGTAACGCTGGCGTGGACGGGTGAAAGCTGCCTGCGGCATGGTCGCACATCGACCATCGCAAGTCGGCAGGCCGGTTACGCCGATCGTTCTGGCGCGCGCGTGACAAATCTGCCGAATAGGCTGTTCGCAACCATGCGAGCCGCGGATTTTGAACGAAAACTTGTGCGGCAGCGTAGGGGCAGAAGCGTGACGACCCCGGGTAACCTGACTACAATCGGACTATCGATTTCTCCTTTCCCGTCGTTCTCCCGTCCTGTCCCTTCCCTGCCCAGCTTGTTCCTGTAACGGCTGATAGCCCGGAATGTCCGTGCTAACAGGCCGTGAAGGTTGTCCGTCGCCCCAGCGGGTGAAAACCAACTAGGTTTCGCCCTTGGCGGCTGTAGAATCAATGAGTCGCGCGGTCGTTTTGGCCGTTCCCCCAGCCTCATAGGGTGCTTCCATGTGCGGCATCGTCGGCTACGTAGGCTTTCGCAACGCCAGTGAGTTCCTCGTCCAAGGGCTGCGCCGCCTGGAATATCGCGGCTACGACAGCTCGGGCGTTGTTACGATCACGCCGTCGGGCGAGTTTGCGCTGGCCAAGGCCGCCGGGCGACTCGACCGCCTGGTGAACATTCTGGCCGACGAGCCCGCCGACGGGCAAATCGGCATCGGGCACACGCGTTGGGCCACGCACGGCGCGGCGACCGACGCCAACGCTCATCCGCACTATGGCGGCCGGCACGATTTGGCGATCGTACACAATGGTGTCATCGAGAATTACCGCGCCCTCAAAGAGTATCTATTGAGCGCGGGTTACGAGTTCCACTCCGCCACAGATACCGAGGTCGTCGCCCATCTTGTGGCCGACTGTCTGGCCAAGGAATTGGCGCATCATGGGCATAACGGCAGTGGCAGCGCTGCGGATCGGCACGAACCCCTGATCGCCGCCGTCAGCGGCGCGCTCGCGAAGCTTCAGGGGACGTACGGGCTGGCGATCATCTTCCGTGACTATCCCGATGTGATCATCGCCGCCCGGCAAGGCAGCCCCTTGGTGGTCGGCGTGGGCGAGGACGAACATTTTGTCGCCAGCGACGCTTCGCCGCTGGTGGGCTACACGGACAAGATCGTCTACCTGGCCGAGCATGAGATTGCGGTCGTCACGGCCGACAGCCTGCGCGTCATTCACCGCGATCAGGGCGAAGTGCATCACAGCGTACAGACGCTAGAGTTGCAGTCCGGCGATGTCGACATGGGGAACTACGAGCATTTCATGCTCAAGGAGATTTTCGAGCAGCCCGAGACGTTGCGCAACGCGATGCGCGGCCGCTTGTCGGTGGACGAGGCCACGGCGCATTTCGGCGGCTTGAACCTGTCGCCGCAGCAGTTGCGCAGCGTGAATCGCATCATTCTCACGGCCTGCGGCACAAGCTGGCATTCGGCCCTGGTCGGCGAATACTTGATTGAAGAATTTGCCCGGCTGCCCGTGGAAGTGGAATACGCGAGCGAATTGCGTTACCGCAATCCGCCGATCGACAATAACACGCTGGTGTTTGCCATCACGCAAAGCGGCGAAACCGCCGACACCCTGGCGGCCTTGCGGGAAATGAAGCGGCAGGGGCATCCGACCCTGGCCATCTGCAACGTCGTTGGCTCGAGCATCGCGCAAGAGGCCGACGGCGGAATCTATCTGCACGCCGGTCCGGAAATTGGCGTGGCCTCGACCAAAGCATTCACCTCTCAAGTCGCCGTGCTGACGATGCTGGCTCTGTACTTCGGGCGTCTACGGCACCTGAGCTTTTCCCAGGGGATGAAAGTCATTGAGCGCTTGCAGGAGCTGCCGGAGAAGGTGCGGCAGGTGTTGAATGAGAACGATCGAATTCGCCGCATCGCGGAAAAGTATTACCAGTGCGGCAACTTCCTGTACCTGGGCCGGCAGTTCAATTTCCCGGCGGCACTGGAAGGCGCCTTGAAGCTCAAGGAAATCAGCTACATCCATGCCGAAGGATATCCGGCCGCAGAAATGAAGCACGGCCCGATTGCGTTGATCGACGAGAATACGCCCAGCGTATTCCTCATCCCGCACGGCGTGGTGTACGACAAAGTGATCGCCAACATGGAAGAGATCAAGGCGCGCGGTGGTCCGGTGATCGCCATCACTTGCGAAGCGGGCGCCCAGGCGGCGGAGCTGGCCGACGACGTGATTCAGATTCCCACCGTCGAAGATTTCCTGCAACCCATCGTTTCCGCCATCCCGATGCAACTCTTGGCTTATCACATCGCGGTACTGCGAGGCTGTGACGTCGACAAGCCGCGCAACCTGGCCAAGAGCGTCACGGTGGAATAGCCGGCGGCGGTAAGATTCCGGTTCCTGGACTTGCGCTCGGCGGCTGCTCGCCCTAAGCCAGCCGGCACCCGACGGTCGTAATCCGCCTCTTGCTTCCCGGCCATCCGTGACGCAAAGTGGTCACGAAGCATCCATGAGCGGCACGGTACCTTGTCGCTTTGCCGCCAAACGCGCCGCCACGACGATTCCAAGGAGCAGGCCGCTGTCATCTGTCCAGACCTGAGGGTGGGCAGATTGTTTGGCGCCTGCGGAGAATTCTTTTAGGCTTGGCGGCTGAGAAGGGGTCTTGCATCACGGACATACCGTTGGGAACACAGCGCTACCTTCGCCCTGGCGGACGACGATTACGATTCGAGGCTCTTGAATCCCGCAATCTGTTGAGCGTCACCTCAGCGCGCCCCACGGGCGACGTCAACGGCGACGGGATCGTCAACACTCAGGATCTGGCGCTGGTCAGCGCGAATTGGTTGCAGCACGGCAACCAACCGCTGGCCGGTGATGCGAATTTCGACGGCATCGTCAACGCGCAAGATCTGGCCCTGATCTCGTCGCAATTCGGCAGGGCCGCGGGCACGCTCGCGGTAGGTACGTTGACGCCACCGGCCGCCGTCGAAGGGACCACGTACACGAACGTTACCGTATCGCATTTCCTGGACGCGAATCCCACGGCAAAGGCCGGCGATTATACGGCGCTCGTTACCCTCGGCGACGGAACGAACGTTACTCTCAACAGCACTCCGACAGCGAATGGTCGCATCATCGCCGATCCAGGCGGTGGATTCGACGTTCAGATATCGCACGTGTATTTGAAGACTTTGGCGAATGCCACGTTCACGGTGCAAGTCAACGGCCCGAACGGCCAGAGCACCAGCATCAGCACGAACACGTTTTCCGTGGCGGATGCCCCGCTTACGGCTGGAAAGTTGACACCGCCGGCGGCTGTTCAAAACGTGCCGATCAAGAATGCCACGATTTTCCATTTCACGGACGGAAACCCGCTGGCGACGGCCGACGCGTTCACGGCGGTCGTCACCTTGGGAGATGGACATCGGGCGACGTTGACCAGCACGGTCAATCAATTCGGCCGCATCACGGCCAACCCCACGGGCGGCTTCGACGTGCAATTGTCGTACACCTATACGACGACGCTCGCGAATCAGACGTTCGGTGTCATGGTTTCGGACGGCGAAGGCATGACCGCCACGGCCAGCACGAGCTCGTTCTCCGTCGCCTCCTCGCAGCTGATCGGAGGAAGTTTAACGCCGCCGACGGCCGTCGTCGGTACGCCATTACACAACGTCGTTGTCTACCACTTCGCGAGCACCGACGCGAGCGCCACGCCGGGCAAGTTCACAGCGCAAGTGACACTCGGAGACGGCAACACGGTAACGCTCAATGGCACGCCCGGTTCCAATGGGCAGATCGTGGCCAATCCGAACGGCGGTTTCGACGTGCAGTTGTCGTACACCTACGCGGCCGCGCTCCAGGATCAGATTTTTGGCGTACTTGTGACGAGTACCGCGAGCGAGAGCCTGAGCGACAGCACGAACCGGTTTTCGGTGACGACGACACCCATCCAAACGACCCCGGAAATTCGGCTCGACGCCACGGCGTCCTCGACCGTTACGACGACCCCGGGGGGCGCGCTGTTCGCTGCGGCACAGAGTCAGTACATGACCGAGCCCGACAACACCACGCTCGACGGCATCTTCAACGGTGCGAAGCAATTGACCATTGAGTTCCAGGCCCGCCAGACGACGCTGGCCATCAACCGCAGTTTCCTCACCAAGTGGAACTACGGCAGTAACGGATCGATCGCGATCACGACCGGCCAACATGCTGGAGAGCAAGGCGAGATCGCTGTGTGGTTTGCCGACGCCAGCGGCAAGGCGATAAGCATCGTCGAGACTCACGGGGCCAACTTGCAAGCCAGCGTCACCTACGATATTGCCGTCGTCTATAACGCCGGGCAGGTGCAGATCTACGTTAATGGCGTGCCGCAGCAGACCAACTTCGACCTGGGTAACGTGCCGACATCGCTGGCAGCTTCGACCGGTATTCCCCTCGAATTGGGTCGTTGGAACGGGTTGGGCAATTACATCGACGGCGCAATGACGAATCTGAACATCTGGACCACGGCCAGGACGCAGTCGCAGATCCAATCGCTCCATGGAGACACACTGCCCTACGCGCAGATGAATGCCAGCCAGCGCGCCGGCCTTGTGCAATCATTCGCTCTCACTGGGGGCAGCGGTCCTGCGACCGACGCCGTGGCCGGCGCGCAAATGCAGAATCCGACGGGCGTGGTGCGCGAGCAGATCGTCACGTCCTGGAAGGGAACGGGGACGCTACCGACGGCCTTCACGCCCAGCCCGGAGGGGCAAGCGCCCGATTTATTGGCGAGCGTGCCCTCGATGAATAACCAGCCGGCGCTCAAATTCAATGGCATCAACGATGCGCTGAAGTACGCCTCGACCGTGCTGCCGAGCGAGGACAGCGGCGACGTGTTTATCGTCGCGCAATTTACCGGCGGCGGCGACAACTTCGAGGGAGACACGCTCTTCTCGGCGGCGTCGGACACGACCGCGGTCGATTACGTGTTCTTTGCTTCCTACAATCCCGGGACGAATATCGTTCCGGCGGACGCCGGCGGTGGCGTGCCCTTACCTCGCCTGCGTTTCCGCGACGATAGTTTTCAGACCGATGTGCGCGGCAGTCAGGTGATACTGCAGCCCGGCGTTACTTACGTTTTGCACTTCTGGGGTATGGGCACTGGCAAAGGCTACGGCATGACGGTCAACGGCCTGGACGTCTCGCCGCTCTATAGTGGCACATCGGCCCAGCCGGCGCCAGATTTCAACCAGGTCGCAGGCAGTTGGTTCGGGGCCTCGGCGAATCTCACGAATCTCACGATCGGCGACTTCGAAAGATCCGATGGAGCGCAAGGCTTCGCGGCCGCGCTCATTTCGGAGATCGACGTCTATGCCGGCACGGCGGCCCAGCCGGTACTGCCGCTGAGCCTCTCGCAGCAGATCGTCAACGGCTTACTCGCCAAGTACGGGGCTGCGGCGATGGGTAATGATGGCTAGGCGTGTGCTCGACGTAGGAGAACTCAGAATGCGTCCGCAGATTACACAGATTTCGCAGCTTGGTTGAAAGGGATTGAGTCGGTGTCATCACCTGACTAGTGTCGCTCTTCAAAATCTGTGGATGCATTCTCGTTCGGATCGTGCAAATGTTGCTCGTCCGCCAGGCCTACCATGTCCAAAAGCGCCAATGCGTTGGTCGTGCAGGCGATGCCGGGGCGAAGCTCGTAGTCGAACTTCATTTGCCGCTCGGCTCCGGCGCCCTCGAACGTCTCGCGGAAATGCACGGCCCGGCACGATTCGCTCAATGGGGGCGCCGCGGCCAATTCCAGATCGTGCGTCGAGACGGCGCCGATCGCCTGCTGCGCGAGCAACCGATCGACCACGCGGCGGACCGCAATCTGCCGATCACGCGAGTTCGTGCCGTGCAGGATCTCGTCCAGCAGGAACACTAGCACCGGCCCCCCTGGCCGATTGCAGTTTCGCGCTTGCTCGACGATGGCCTTGAGCCGTTTCAACTCGGCCAGAAACAACGATACGCCGTCGGCCAGCGAGTCGTCGATGCGCATGCTCGTTTCAACCAGCACGCGCGGCAGCGAGAGCCGTCGCGCGGCGACGGGCGCGCCGGCCTGGGCCAGGACAAGGTTCACACCGATCGCGCGCAAGAGCGTGCTCTTGCCTGACATGTTCGAACCGGTCACCAGCAGGAACGTGCCGGCCGGCCCTACCTCGACGTCATTCCCCACGGCGTGCGCAACAGGAATCAATGGATGCGCCAGCGCGGTCGCTGCGATCAAGCGCGGCCCGCTGGGGTCGACCACGGGAAACGACCACGATGGATTATCGAACGCCAACGTCGACAGCGAGCACAGTGCCTCGAACTGAGCAAGTGCATCCAGCCACTCGCGCAGGTGCGGTCCGACTTGCCGTTTCCATCGTTCCAGCGACGAGAGCACGTGAAAGTCCCACAGCGAGATAACCTGCACGACGCCGTACACAACTTGCGAGAAACGCAGGTCGGCCAGGTTCAGTCGCCGCCGCAAGCGCGTCAACTGCTCGTGGGCGCGATGACCGCCGGCCGACAGCCGGTTTTGCAAGCCGAGCAGTTGCGGCGCGGTGACGGGCCAGGTTTCGACGAGCGCAAGCATCGCGCTAAAGCGGTGCAACTGCTGCTCGCCGGTGTCGATCTGCCGAAAGATTTCATGAACGTGGCGAACCAGCAGATAACTGACAGCGACGTGCAAGCCCACGACGACCTGTCCGAGCAGCATGGCCGGCGCAAAGCCCAACACGTAGACGGCGACGAGCGCGAGCAGCAGAATCGGCGACAATCGTGCGTACCAGACGAGCCACGGGCGCTTGGCGAGCCAGCCGGTCGCTTCGGCCCAGCGCACGAGCGGTTCGACGTCGGCCGCCGCGCGCGAGCTCTCGAGCACCTGGCCACGCCAGGCGAGCTCCTGGCGCAAATCGAGCTGCGCGGCCAGCTCGGCGACTGCCTCTTGCCGGGCGGAAATCTCCTCAGGCGCCGCGGGCGTGAGCAGCCAGCCGGCCAGGCATCTGCGCCCCAGCCCAGTCGCGGCCAGACAGCACAGCCGAAAGAGCGAAGCCGGGCCAAACAGATCAAGGTCGCGCGCCGTCGCGGTCAGTTGCACATCCGGCGGCGTGGCGACGGAAGGCAACTTGTTCCAGGCGCGATCGAGCCGCGCCAGGCCGTGCCGGTTCAGCGTGGCCAATCCTGCGGCGCGTTCCTGCCGCCGGCGTATCCAGCGATGCCGGGCCACGACGACGATGAACGCAAGCGCGCCAAACGCAGCCGCGATCAACCAGGGCACGATATGCGCAATCCCTTGCCACCAACCTATGGCGAGGGCGGCCACGACAAAGCCCGCCGTCGCGAAGCGCAGGTTTACGAAACGATCCGAGCGGCGCTGCCAGGCGCGTGCTTCCGCATCGAAACGCTCGACGCGCTCGCGATACGTCGCCGCTCGCGGTTCGGACTGGGAAACATCGGACACTGCGTGCTACCGTCCGCCGCCGGCGGCGCCGGGGTTACCGCTCCAGGCCGGGAGCTTGGCCGGAAAGCTCTTCTCGGTCGTCTCGTTCCAGCCGTTGCCGACTCCCTTGCCGCTCCAGAACAAGTCGCCGCCGGGTGCACCGAGGCTCTTCAAACGCTTCGACGGATTCTGACCATTGTCGGCCAGCGCGTTGTCGTGGATGTAATTGCCATCGGGGTTCGGCTCGACGTTCAGCTTGTGCTCCGGCGGAAAGACGTCGGTTAGTGCATACATGGCGATGCCGTATGAGCCATGACCGCGCACTTCGTTCTTCGTTACTTCAGTGTTGTCGGCAGCATTGACGGCGATGCCGATGCCCGGCTCGACCAGGTTCACCGTGTTGCCCGGCGGCGACAGGTTCGGGTAGTTGTTGTCCAGCACGCGGTTGTTGATTACGCGCGCGTTCGAGGCGACGGTCGTGGGCAGATCCGGCAGCAGCACCACGAGCAAGCCGAGCGAGTTCTGATGGGCCGAGTTGTTGGCCATCAGCACGTTCACGCAATTCTCGGTTTCCATGCCGATCGTGCAGCGGTACGACTCGCAATTCTGGATCACGACGTCCTGGCACTGCCCCGCGTAGACGCCCGCGTCCCACACGTCGCTGACAACGCAGTTTTCGACGAGCACGCCCTGGCACAGCACCGGGTAGACGCCGTACTTGCCGGTGTTGTGGCATACAAGGTTGCGGAACGTTGCGTTCTTGGCCTTGTTCACGACCACGCCGTTGCCCTTGTAGTCGCGCACTTCGAAACCGGAGATGACAAAGTTATTGCCCGAGACGAGCACGGCGTCGTTCATTTTGCCCTTGCCGTCGAAGACCGGCCGCTCGCCATTCTGCACGATGCCGACCAGCTCGATATCGTCGAAATCGATCGTGACCGACTCGCTGTAGGTGCCGGGCAGAACCTGAATGCGATCGCCCGGGCGGGCCCGATCGACCGCCGCCTGGATCGATTGTCCGGGGCCGACCTGGAACGTGCCGCGAATACTCTGGGGCGTAACGGCGGGAGCCGCGGCGTTACGCTCGGGATACTTGTCTTCTTCGGCAGCCGCAACTGTGCAGAGCGACAACAGGCCGAAGCACGCGACCAGGGCAAACCATTCCAGCGAGGACTTCATGGCAAACCTCCTGTCGATCGGGGATGAGCTTGATTGTTCAGGTTTATTTTGCCACAGAGGGCACCGAGGACACACAGAACAAACGTTGTCTTCTCTGTGAACTCCGTGATCTCTGTGGCCAGTATTAGTCTGTGGCGGCGTCAGTTATTCGTCGACGTTGCGCTACGGGACGGTTTGGCCGAGGCATTCTGCCCGCCGAGCAAGTCGGCCGGAAACGTGACCAGCGGTCCGGTCTCACGCCAGGTGTTGCCGGTGCCGCTGCCGTCCCAGTACAGGTCGCCGCCGGGGGCCTTGCGCTTTTCACGATAGAGGGGGTCGGGGTTACGGCCGTTGTCGCGATATTCGTTGGACGCGATCGTCGTGTAGTCCGAATTCGGCTCGATATCGAGCTTGTGCCCTTCGGTCGACTGCGTCAGAGCGCCGACCGTGATGCCGTAGGAGTCGTTTTCGGCGATGTAGTTTTGCGTCACCTCGGTGCGATCGGCCGCCATGACCAGAATGCCGATGCCCGGCGGCAGGTTAGCGATCAGAGTGCCGGGCTTGCCGAAGTTCTTGTGATTATTCGCCCACGAGCGATTATTGATCACCCGGGTGTCGAGCCCGATCTTCGAGGGATTGTTGGGCAGCACGAACACCAGGATGCCAGCCGTGTTGTGATGGGCGCTGTTGTTGGTGACGAGCGCCGCCACGCAGTTCTCGATTTCGATGCCGGCCACGTTGTTGAAGACTTCATTGTTGCGCACGACGATGTCGCGGCTGCTGCCGACGTAGATCGCGGCGTCGCTGATGCCGCTGACGGTGCAACCCTCGACCAGCACGCCGGCACATTCGACGGGATATACGCCATACAGACCTGCGTCGTCGACGATGAGGTCACGAAAGACCACCCGGCTGGCCTTGCTGGCCAAGATGCCATTGCCCTTGAAATGCCGAATGACAAAGCCCTCGATCGTCAGATCGTTGGCCGAGCTTTGCACCGCATCAGCGAGTTGGTTGCCGCCGTCGAGCACGGCCCGCTGGCCGTCGCGATTCAAACCGACGAGGGTCACGCCGTCGCGGTCGATCGCCACGGTCTGCCGATAAACGCCTGGCTCGACCTCGACGCGATCACCGGGGGCGCAACGGTCGATGGCTGCTTGAATCGATTGCCCGGGCCGCACGGTGAACGTGGCCGAGGCTCGGCTGGCCGGGCGCGCGTGGCCGAGCGCGGCGACCCAATCGAGTCCTGTACCCGGCGCACGCTCTGTCGATGCGTTGTTCGCACGAGTTGCATTCGCAACAGCGACGGTTTCCAAGCCCGGCACGCGGTGCATGTTGCCGCTCGAATAGCCCGTAAGGGGCGCACCGCCGGTGCTGCCGCCAGCGGGCGCAGCGGATTGAGGTCCCGCGGAATTCAAGTTTGCGATCGGTCGCGGGCGTTCGCGCAGGACTGGCGCGGCCACAGGCGGGACTGCCGCGACGGATGTAATCGCATTCGGCGCCGACCCACGACCGCTACGTCCGCGCGCGACAGGAGCGGGCTCGGCCTTCGTTTTCACTTCGATCACGGACAGTCCGCTGGGAACCTTTTGCGGCGGGTCAGGCTGCAGAGAGGTGTCGGTCAGGGCCTTCAGAAACGCCACCAGGTCGGCGATCTCCTGATCTGTGATGTCGAACTTGCCGATCTTATCGTCGAGCCCCGGCGACGGATTGGGTTCAGCGCGGCCGGCCCCTTTGGCGTAAAACTTGATCACGTCTTCCAGCGTGTCGAACGCGCCGTTGTGCATATAGGGAGCCGTGAGGGCGATGTTGCGCAGCGACGTGGTCTTGAAAGCACCGTCCGGCCCTTCGCCCGGCACGCCGGCCCGGCCGCGGTCATGCTCGCCGTTGTCCGGCACGCCGATCACGCGAAATGTATCGTCGGCAAACGTGGGAAAGTTATGGCATTCGAAGCAACGGGTCTTCAGTGAACGAAAAACCTTCATGCCGCTCCGTTCTTGCTCGTTGAGTGCCGTGGCATCGCCGGCGGCGTAGCGGTCGAACTTCGAGTTGAACGACAGCAGCGTCCGCTCGAAGGCCGCCACGGCCTTGGCCACGTTGTCGAACGTCACTGCCTCTCCGGGCTTGCCGCCAAAGGCTTGCTGGAAGGCCGTAACGTATTCGGGGATGGCGCGCAATTCTTGGACGAGAACTTCGGGCTTTTCGCCCATCTCGTGTTCGTTGGTGATGGGGCCCTTGGCTTGGGCCTCGAGGTCATCGGCCCGGCCGTCCCAGAATTGCCACTTGTGGTAAGCGGCGTTCCACAATGTGGGGGCGCTGCGACCGAGAACGTGGCCGCCGCTGCGGTCGGGGCCGACTCCTGAGCCGCCGTAGCCCATGCTCAGTTTGCGGCCGTCGGAAAAGCCGTGATCGGGGTGATGGCAGTGGGCGCAGGACATATTGTTCTGCCCGCTCAAGATCGGGTCGAAGAACAATAGCTTCCCGAGGGCGACTTTCTCGGGCGTCATTGGGTTGCTGTCGAGCGAGCGCATCGGCGGAAACGGCGCCTGCAAGCCGGTCGCGCGCGGCTGACCGGCGACGTACGGCTCGTCGGGCACCCATTGGCCGCCACGGTTCAGCCAACCGGGGATGGCCAAGGGCGCGGTCGCCGCGTCGGCATGAACCTTGGGCTGATCGGCCGGCGCCTCTTCCGCGCAGGCCCATGGAACCGTCGACACGCCGAGGCACATGACCAGGGCGACGCACATCCAGAAGCGCATCATGGCAGAACTCTCCCGGCCGAGAACGGCCGGTTGCTGGCTTTGAGGAAAGGAAGCTTTTTTGCGCGCCGCCACGCAGCCCAGAATCGGATCCGCTCGAGCTGCTTCGGGGCGCGATCCGTCGGGCGCGCTCAAATCTAGTTGATGCCGTGCGGCCGAGCAAGCGCGGCTTGATCGGCGGGCCGCAGCTGTTTTTCGCGCATCGGCAGCCTGTAGGGTGCGATTTTGCGCAACAAGCCCTACTTTGGGAATTGGTGCTCGCAGAGCACCCTACGGGACAGCCGGGTGTTTTTTAGCCATATTGATGCGGGCCTTTGTCTGGCGACCGGTATCGCGGCGGCCGGGTTGGTTTTGCTTTTCTTCTGCCCCGCCTGCGTCAACCGGCAGGGAATCAGGTGGTGCTTCACTCCAGAGCGAAGCACTACCGGGCTGCGGGACGCGTTGATGTGGGTTTTGCGTCTTCCGTGAAGTACACGAGGAGTTGCTCGGCTTCTTCGCGCATCGCCCAATTCGCGGGGGCGATGCGCAGCGCATTGCGAAGATCCTCAGCAGTCGACGGTGATTTAATGCCCTGCTCTTTACGGAGCCTGGCGCGCAGGCAGAGAGCGTCGGGATAAAGCGGATCGAGCCGCAGCACCTTTTCGATGTCCGCGGCGGCGTAGCCCCGATCATTGAGACGCATGTTGATCAAGGCGCGCCGCAGGTAGTGCAGCGCGATGGTGTCGTCCAATTGAATCGCCTCGTCGTATTTTTCGCGCGCTTCGACTAGTTTGCCTTCGTCAAAGAGCGCCTTTCCCTGGTTGGCGAGCTCGCCTGCTTGCATGAACCGCGGCGGATTCCGCCAGCTCCAAATTTCCGTAGGCAGCGATTCAATGGGCAAGGACGCCGGCCACGTCCAAACCACATGCCAGGCGGGCAACAGCAGATTTCCCGTCATTACGAGGGGCAGCGCCAGGGCGAGAGTAGACGGCCAGCACTCCTTCCAGGCCAGCACACCCAAAAGGCATACGGGGCTCACGATCATCAGCGACCGCGACATATCGCCGGCGATAAAGAGACACCCAATCGAACTCGCGATGACCATGAATGCAAAGGCCGCGCCCCATTTCCAGCCCAAGCGCGCGCCGACGAACCACATCGCCGCAGCGAACATCGACCATGCGACCCGGTATCCCGACCACAGCCCCCTAGCATATCTCCGCCATGAAACGTTCCATATCTGCTGCCAATGGGATTGCACGTAGGAGGTCGTCTGCGCGTCACCGGTCAACCAGGCGATGGCTCGGACGGTCGGGTAGGGGATGCTGGCAAGAATGACCACCGCCGCGTCCAGTAGCGTCGAGCGCCATTGCTTCTGCTCGATCCTCCACAGAGCGACCGCGCGTGCCATCATCGTGATAGGTAGCGCGAATACGAAGCGTTCGTCGATCCACGGCACCACTAAGCACACCGATCCCAGCACGTAGCGGGACGGAATGAATACCGCTGCCAGCAAGCCCGCGACCAGCCATGAATCAAAATACGCCAGCCAGCCGGTCGAGACAAAGAACCAGGGCAGCGCTGCGAAGATGACAGTCGCCATCCACGTTTGCAGCCAGTTGCCTAAGCTCTGATGCGCTATCCATGCGACCAGCCAGCACACAAGCAAACAGCCGAGGTGCGGCATCGCCAGGTAGAGCCAAGGCGGTAGTTGCAGATAATGCCAGACAAGTGGAAAGAGCAGTCGCCACCGGATGACCATGTAATCGGCGTCATCTATCGGGATCCACGGATCGTCGAGCTGCGCGAGCGACCAGGCAGCTCGCGAAAAATCCGCCGCACGTACCGGCGGTTCCTCCATAGCCAAACAGGGCCATAAGACAAACCGCGGGGAGAACGCGAAGAGCACCACGACGGCAGCCGCGATGCCAACGAAGAAACACCGCAGCGGCGTGAGCCGCCTTCTATCGCCAGGTGCCGGCAGCGTTGCTGGTTCCAATGGTGAACCCACGGTTGTTCCGTTCGCAGTCAACCGCTATCTCCAAGGCGGCCAGTGAGCTATTTTGTGCGCGACTTTGCGAGCCTTCTTCCGCTCCTTGAACGCGCCGCGGGCTACGTCCATGTCAAACGGCTCCAATATCTTGACGGTGCGCATCGCGCAATAATAGACGCGGCAAATGCGCTTCTCAAGAAGAAATAGGGGCAGCGTCAGAAGCACGCGTTCAACCATCCCGGCGTGCGCTTGCCGGCAAAAAGGCGCGCTTCGCGGCCAGTGACGTCATGACCGTGCGTCAACCGGTGCGAAGCGCGGCCCGAGCCGAATCGCGCAAATACTGGGCGTAATTGTTGTCGCACTGCTGCGCGAGGGCGAGTAGCTGCTCGGCCGTGATCAAACCTTGTTGAAAAGCTGCTTCTTCGATGGCGCCGATTTGCGCATTTCGTTCGGTCTGGACCATCTCAACGAAATTCGCCGCCGCCAGATAGCTTTCGTGCGTGCCGACATCGAACCATGCGGTTTCGGTGTCCAATTCCTCGACGTGCAGCGCGCCGCGCTCGAGGTACGCCTGGTTGACGTCGGTGATCTCCAGTTCGTTCCTGGCCGAGGGGCTCAAGGAGGCCGCGATATCGACGACCTGGTTGTCGTAGAAGTACAGGCCCGTCACTGCCAGCTTTGACCCCGTCTCACCGGGCTTTTCCTGGATGTCGACCGGCCGGCCCGCCGCATCCGTTTCGAGCACTCCATAACGACGCGGGTCGCGTATCGGCTTTACGAAGATCGTGGCGCCGTTCGGTCGCGCGGCGGCAGCGGCTAGCCGCTCGGCGAACTTGCCGCCGTGAAAGATATTGTCCCCCAGAATGAGTGCGACGTTATCATGCTCGATGAAGTCGCGACCAATCTGAAATGCCTGGGCGATCCCCTCGGGCCGCGGCTGCGCGGCGTAGGTAATGCGCAATCCCAGTTGTGTACCGCCTCCCAACAATCGTTCGAAGAGGGGGACATCTTTGGGGGTCGATATCAAGAGGATCTCGCGGATGCCTGCCTCGATCAGGGTCGACAGTGCATAGTAGACCATGGGCTTGTCGTAGACCGGCAACAGTTGCTTGCTCACGACCTTCGTGGCCGGATGCAGGCGCGTGCCAGCGCCCCCAGCCAGAACAATCCCTTTGTGAAAGGCCGAGCGGGGTGTCATGGGATCGTGCTCGCCGACGGTCGAGATAAACCGAGACGCGCAAGTGGCCGACCGCCCGTGACTTCTTCAGTCCAGGCCGCGTTCGCCAGATACCACGCGACCGAAAAGCGCAGGCCGTCGGCGAAAGTCACTTGTGGCTGCCAGCCCAATTGACGGCGCACCTTCGTCGAATCCAGGGCGTAACGACGATCGTGACCGGGCCGATCGGGTACGAACGTAATCAGGTCGCGGTGAGGGCGCGACGGATGGGGCCGCAACTCATCCAGCAGATCGCACACGGCACCCACGACGTCGAGATTCGTCCGTTCCTCTCCGCTGCTGATGTTGAACGTTTCACCCGGAACACCACCGGCCAGAATTATCTCGAGCGCCTGGCAATGATCCTCGACGAAGAGCCAATCGCGCACCTGCTGACCATCGCCGTAAACCGGGATGGGCCGTCCCGAGAGTGCGTTTTGGATAACTACCGGAATCAGCTTTTCAGGAAACTGGTACGGTCCGAAATTGTTCGAAGAGCGCGTCACTAACGTCGGCAGGCCATAGGTCTCGTGGTACGCCCTGACGAAATGATCGGCCGCAGCCTTCGAGGCTGCATACGGGGAGTTGGGCGCGTAGGGCGCCGCTTCCTCGGCGGCCGCGCCCGTTACGCTGCCGAAGACCTCGTCGGTCGATACGTGCAAGAAGCGAAAGCTCGTCTGCTCGGCCGCGGAGAGGCCGGTGTAATACCCGGTGGCCGCGTCCAACAACGTCCAGGTGCCGACGACGTTCGTTGCGACAAACGCCGCGGGCCCATCGATCGAGCGATCGACGTGCGACTCGGCAGCGAAATGCACGATCGCCCACGGGCGATGCTCGGTGAGCAATCGCCGAACAAGCACACCGTCCGCGATGTCGCCATGGACGAAATGATGGTCCGGATGGTCGATCACGCCGGCGAGCGTGGCCAGGTGGCCGGCGTACGTCAGCTTGTCGAAATTGACTACGCGGCCAAGCCCGTTATCGAGCCAATGCCGGACGAACGAGCTACCGATGAATCCGGCACCGCCGGTGACGAGAATCGTGTTCATCGGGGCATGGCCCTAAATCGCCTCGACCTATGCCGGCAGTTAATTAGGAATCAGGTTATGGTGCCTTCTTCGGCAAACGACAAGTCGTCAATAAGTTAATGGTACCTCGCCCGAGCGGGCGCATTCGCTGAAATCAGCGGGTTCTGGGGACGGTGCGGGACAGCCTCGCCCTGTATTCGTGGCCGTCTGTGACGATCGTCAGGACGGAAATAGCCGCCTGAACCCGAAAACGTTGGCCAGGCGACGGTTCAGACGGCCTTCGCGGTCGAGGAATTGACCGTTTGCGGCTCATCCGTCGGCGATACCGTCTCACGGCCAAGCGACGGCATCAACCACTCGAGAGCGGGCGCCGTAGCGGCCGTGGTTACCAGGGCCATGATGATCATCATCGCGAACAACGTCGGGCTGATGACGCCCAGGTCGAGCCCGATGTTCAGCACGACCAATTCCATCAGGCCGCGGGTGTTCATCAACGTGCCGAGGGCAGCCGCCTCGCGCCACTTCAGGCCGGTTAATCGCGCGGCGCCGAGCGTGCCACCGAACTTGCCGATCGTCGCCACCAGGATGATCGCCACGCACCACAACCAATTGCCCCAGCCACTGACCAGGCCGATCTGCGTGCGCATGCCCGTGAATGCGAAAAACGCGGGCAGCAACAAGACCGTTACCAGGTCCTTCATTTTCATAGAGAACTCTCGTGCGATCCGGCTATCGTGGGGGATCACCGCGCCGAGCAAGAACGCGCCGAACACGGCATGAATGCCGATCGCCTCGGTAGCCAGGGCGGCCAACAGCACCGCCAGAAACGTGCCCGAGATGGCCAGCGGGGATAACGCATCAGATCGGCTCTCCATGCGAGGAATCAGTCGCCCAAGCAATGGTCGGACGATCAGAAACATGAACGCGATAAATGCCAGCGCGCCGCCGATCACCAGCACGGCGCTTCCGATCTTGGCTTGAGCGACACCCACGACCAGGGCCAGCAAGCACCAGGCGGTTACGTCGTCGGCAGCGGCGCAACCGAGCGCGACCGTGCCGAGTTCCGTTTTGTCTAACTTGCGATCGGTGAGAATCCGCGCGAGCACGGGAAAGGCTGTGATCGACATCGCCGCGCCCATGAAGAGTGCAAAGCTCGTGAATGGCACCCCGTCGTGCGAAAACACGGGATAGAGTCCCAGCGCCAGCGCTGCGCCGAGCACAAATGGCAGCACGATGCTGGCGTGCGAGACCGCCACGGCCGCGTGGGCCCGACCCGCCAGGCGGGCCGCGTTCAGCTCCAGTCCGACCAGGAACATGTACAAGATGACGCCCAGCTGTGATACCGCGCGCAACGCGGCGGGCACCTGACCCTTCGGATCGTCGGCCGCCGCGGGAATGAGCATGTGGAGTGCGTCAGGCGAAATAACCCCCAGCAACGACGGACCAAGCATGATGCCGGCCAGAACCTCGCCAATCACGGGCGGCTGGCCCAGATGCTTGCACAGGCGCCCCAAGACAAACCCGAAAAAAACAACGGCTGCCAAAGTCGCAATGACGTGCAGCACCACGTCGACCTGGCCCGGCAGCGGCTGTCCGACGGGCCGCGCGTCGGCGGGTGCCGCTTGCGACGTCAGATGGGCGCCGAAGGCGCGGATCAACAGGAACAGCCCCACGCCGCCGGCGATCAGGGCCAGGTAACCTGCGAATCCTTGCCAAGAAAATCGTGGATCGGAGGGTCGGGACATGGCTCCGAATATATCTGTGTGGACAATAGATGTCCAGACAAGTATCGTCCTAACGAGTTCCGGGAGGCATAAGCGGTCGTTGCTCACGGGGCTGGGGCGCCGCTAACCCGAATGTCGTTTTCGGCGCGTATGTCTCGCCCGGTGCGCTTCCACCTTGGAGCGATTGCCGCAGACGGCCATGCTGCACCAGCGCCGCGCGTGCCCCTTGGTGCGGTCCAGGAACAACAAAATGCAGTCGGGCCCGGCACAAGCCCGGATGAACCGGAAATCCTCCTGGCAGATTAATTCCGCGGCGGCTGAAACGATAGGATCCAAGAGCTCGTCGGGCCGCTTCCAGTGGTGGACGCGACGCAGTTCCAGACCGGGTCTCGTTGCGGTGCCGCGGGAAACCGTTTCAACCTGCGAAATACTCTTATCTCGAGCTAAACGCTCGTTCAGTGGGCCAAGCGCCGCAGCGGTCGTCCGCAAAGGTTTCCCCATGCGCGAGGTGACAAATCTGCGCAACCAGGTGCGAAACTTTCGGGCGTCGCCCGCGACTTTGTCCAGGGCGTCGCGCGGCCACTTGGCGCTCTTTTCAACCACCAGCCGATCGATGACCTGAGCTTTCACGAGCCAGCGGACCAAATCCTGCCCGTCGCACAGCCAATCGACGGGCGTACCCTGCGGTGCGGCGGTCGTATTGAGAAAATCGAGCGCCAAATGATTGCCGACGAAAAACGGCGGCGGTCGGTCCACGGACATACGGAGCCTCTTGGGGTCAGTAACAACTCTACTTCCATAGTAACCAGAAAAAGTGTCGCGAGGCGGTTGCTCGGACCTTGTAACTTCCATACAATCATTTTACCGGTTACGTAAAGAGAGGAGTGTGGGGCAAGGGAGGGTGTGCCATGCGCGCGATTCTCAGAACCGGTTTCGGCGGCCCTGAAGTCCTGGTCATTCGCGACATTCCCGAGCCGGAGCCCAAAGCGGGCCACGTGGTGATCGAAGTCAAGGCATTCGGCCTGAACCATGCCGAATTGCACATGCGCCAAGGCAAATGGGCCGAGATCGCCGATGTGAGCGGCATCGAGTGCGTCGGCCTCGTCAAATCCTGCCCCGGCGGCGAGTTTCCCGTTGGGGCGAAAGTGGCCGCGCTGATGGGCGGATTGGGCCGCACGATCAATGGCAGCTACGCCGAGTTCACGCGAGCGCCGGTTTCGAATGTGGCGCTGATCGACGCCGACTTGCCCTGGGCGGAACTAGCCGCGATTCCCGAAACATACGCCACGGCCTGGACGTGCCTGTTCCGGAATCTGGACATTCAAAGGGGCCAGTTGCTCGTGATCCGTGGTGCGACTTCATCATTCGGACAAGCCGCGGTGAAGATGGCGGTCAACGCCGGCGCGCGGGTCATCGGCACGACGCGCAATCGGGAACGCTTCGCCCACCTCGAAAAGATAGGAGCCGAGCGCTGCGAGATCGAGCGGCCTGATCTATCGCAGCATATCGCCGAAGCCAAGAAGATCGATGCGGTGCTCGACCTGGTGGGCAATAGCGTCCTGCTCGACTCGCTGGCGATGCTCCGGCGCGGTGGGCGCTCCTGCCTGGCCGGCTGGCTCGGCGGTCTCGCCCCGATCGCGGATTTCAATCCGCTTTTGCAAATGGCCAGCGGCGTGTACCTGACCTTCTTCGGTAGTTTCGTCTTCGGCACGCCGGGCTTTCCGCTCGCGGATGTTCCACTGGCGAAGATTGCCGCCGATGTCGCGGCCGGACGGCTCGATGCCAAACCGACCCGTGTGTTTCGATTCGAAGAGATCGCCGAAGCGCACCGGGTCATGGAAGCCAACGAGGCCGGCGGCAAAATGGTGGTGGTTCATCAATGAACGCCCGCTCTCGCGGCAAAGCAACCCCGCGATCGACGCCCAGACGCGGCCGACCGCGCGGTCCGCGGCCGTCGGTCCTGATCTTTGACGTCAACGAAACGCTGCTCGACATCGAATCGTTGAACCCGCTATTTCAGCGGCTGTTCGGCGACGAGCGCGTGTTGCGAGAATGGTTCGGACAACTCGTGTTGTACTCCATGACGTTGACCCTGGCAGGCCTGTACAAGGATTTCATCACCCTTGGAGAAGGGGCGTTCGAAATGCTTGCCACAATTCATAAAGCAAAGGTCAGTCCAGCAGACCTGGAGAATCTCAAACAAGGAATGCTGTCGATGCCTGCTCATCCGGACGTGGGCAGTGGCCTGAGGAAATTGCAGGCAGCGGGATTTCGGATGGTCACGTTGACGAATTCGCCCTCCCGTCCGAGCGGAAAGTGTCCGCTGCAGACTGCCGGTCTGGCGCACTTCTTCGAAAGGCAGTTCAGCGTCGAGACGGCACGTGCCTTCAAGCCGGCGTCAATCCTTTACCACATGGTGGCGCAAGATCTCGACGTGGCCCCGGCCGATTGTTGCCTTATTGCCGCCCATGTTTGGGACACGGTCGGAGCGCAAAGCGCGGGACTTTCGGCAGGCTTGATCACGCGACCCGGTAACGCGCCGCTGCCGGTGAGGGGACTACCCCAACCGGACTTCGTAGCCGCAAGCCTGCCGGCGCTTGCCACGAAGATCATCAAAGAGCGCTAATTAAATGCCAGGAAGAGGTTTGATGAACAGCAGCGGCCAATGAACTGTTACGCAGGATCGAGGTGATTCCATGACTACCGCCGCAAGCGTCGCTCATCGTACGGTCAAAGTCCGTGACTTGGACATCTTCTACCGCGAGTCTGGTCCAAAGGCAGCTCCGACCGTGCTTATGCTGCACGGGTTTCCTACCAGCTCGCAGATGTTTCGCAACCTGATCCCTGCGCTGGGGGAAGAATTCCACGTGGTGGCCCCCGACTATCCTGGATTTGGTCACAGCGCGATGCCACCGCGCGACAAGTTTGCCTATACGTTTGAAAATCTGGCGGATGTTGTCGACGAGTTCACCGCCGCGCTTGGTCTGTCGAAGTATGCGCTGTACGTGCAGGATTATGGCGCGCCCGTCGGCTTTCGCTTGGCCTCGCGAAATCCCGAACGGGTCACGGCCATCGTGGTGCAAAATGGCAATGCCTACGTCGAAGGGCTGGACAACGAATTCTGGAAGCCGATCAAGGCATACTGGCAGGAGCCGGACAACCCCGAGAAGCGAAATGCGCTGCGGCCGTTTCTCAAGGTCGAGGCCACGCGATGGCAGTACACGCACGGAGTGCCGCGGCCCGAGCTGATTGCGCCCGATGGCTGGACGACGGATCAGTATCTGCTCGATCGGCCCGGCAATGACGAGATCCAGCTCGACCTGTTCCTGAGTTATGGCAGCAATCCGCCGCTTTACCCGAAGTGGCAGGAGTATTTTCGCCGGCATCAACCGCCAATGTTGATCATGTGGGGAAAGAATGACGAGATATTCCCCGCGGCGGGTGCCGAGCCGTACAAACGCGATCTCAAGAATCTGGAATTCCATCTGCTCGACGCGGGGCATTTCGCGCTCGAGTCGAACGGGCCGGAGATGGCACGACGGATGCGCGACTTTCTCGCACGGCATGTCAAGAATCGATAACCGTTCCAAAATCCAAACGAGATGCAGAAGTCTTGAGCCATGCGTGTAGCGTCCGTCAATGTCGGCATGCCGCAAGAGGTGACGTGGCAGGGGGAGATCGTGACCACGGGCATTTTCAAGAAGCCAGTCGCGGGTCGGATCGCGCTACGCACTTTGAACTTCGATGGCGATCGACAGGCCGATCTGACCGTACACGGTGGTCCTGACAAAGCCGTGTATGCCTACCCACGCGAGCATTACCCAGACTGGGAAGCGGTTGTCGGCCGGTCGTTGCTTCCCGGTGCGTTCGGCGAGAACCTCACAACCGAAGGTCTTCTCGAGGATCAGGTCTGTATCGGTGACGAATACCGCATCGGCACGGCGCGAATGGTCGTGACTCAGCCGCGGCTCCCTTGCTACAAGTTGGGTCTCCTCTTCGGCGATCCGCACATCATCAAAGCGTTTCTCGAGTCGCGCCGACCGGGCATCTATTTCGCGGTGACCGAAGAGGGCCAGGTCGGGTCCGGCGATGTGATCGAGCTTGTCCACAGGGACGAACGTCGGGTCTCGGTCACCGACATGCTGCGGTTGATCTTCACCAAGACGCCCGCGGCAAGCGATTTGCGAAAAATCCTCGGGATTCCCAGATTGGCGGCTGTGTGGCGCACGGAGTTTGAGTCGCGGCTGAGTGAATGACGGCGTGCGGCCAAAACGCTAGGACGATAAAGAGATCCAGCTTTGCCCGTTCTCCTTCCTGCGCGCCGCTGACGTCCAAGTGCGCTCAGACGCACGCGATCTCGCGCCTCACTTCGCTTCGCATATGCGCGCTCGCAGCATCGCGTGAAGTGGCCAATTCCAATTTGAATATCGAATCGTCGTTTGTTAGCATCGCCACCGCCTTACACGTGTTCTGTCGCTGCGAACGTGTCGCAAGCGATAAGTGAATCTCCCATTAGCCACAAGAAGGAGGTAGCGATGCGCGCGGAGCGCTGATGGCCGCTAGCGACGCAAGGCTTTTCGAAAACGAGGTGAGAGGGCGATCGATCGTTCAACAAGCGCGGAGAAGGGTTTTTATGACGGATATTGCTTTACCGACCGTCGACTAAACGGTCAGCGGCGCCACGACCATTTCCATTTTGTGTGACACGCCTGTCGACTACGTCCAATTGACCGTCGATGGCACGACAAACCTTACCAAGCTGTACACCTTGCAGGGTTTCGGTGCGCCCTTTACGGCCACCGTGCCCTTCGATAGCACGATTTGCAGTCAAGGCGAGCATTCGCTCCAAGCGACGGCCTACACCGGCACGTTTCGCAATATCAACCCCACTTCGATCAGTGGCTGCGTGCTGTGGGTGGACTTTGCCGACACGAGCCATCTCACCATTTCCAGCGGCACGGTGACCAGCGTCAACGACAAAAGTGGCGTCAACGCTGCTTTTTCGGTTCCTTCCGGGTCGTCGGCGCCGGTCTATTCGGAAGACCGGTACAACGGCCAAGGGGTCGCGCAATTTACTCAATCGAGTAACCAGCTTTTGCAAAGCACGAGCAGTCTCTCGGCAACCGTGGGTGACGTGTTCGCGGTCGTCCATTTCCAGGGAAACCCGACGGGAGACATCGTGCTCGGCGCCGCGTCAAACAGCACTAATTTGTTGGAGTGCCAGGCGCAGTCGTCTGTGATGAACATGAACAGCCAGTCGACTGCCCACGGAGCGCGCAACATCTCTGCCACCGGCACCGGCTCGGCCATGGTTCTCAATGGCATGTATCTGATGCAATGGCGTTGCACTGGTTCCGCCTATCAGATGTGGATGAACGGCATCTCGCTGGGCACAACCACGACGGGCAACGATGGCGCCAACTGGTTTGGGAGTTTGTCGGGAACAGCCAACATCACGCTGGGAGGCTTGAAATACAGCGGCACCGCGCTCTACGGAACCCTGGAGATCGCCGAGGTCATCGCGTTCAACCACGTACTCGGTTCCACCGACCGCCAGCATGTCGAAGGTTACCTGGCGGAAAAATGGGGAGTTCCCGATTACACGGCGCAAACGATCAGCTATTCGAGCCAATCCACGGACACGATCACGTTCAACGTCGACAACGCGGCCGGCTTGACGCTGCCGACGATCGCCCATCACTTTCCACACATCAAGACGTATCACTACCAGTATCAATCGATGAGCGAGGCGGACCAGGTCTTGGCGGAATCGTCGCTCGACCTGGGCGTGATCAGTACTCCATCCGACGTCGAGATCATCCAGGCGGCGGGGGCGACGATGAGCGTGGGGACGTACGTATGCGTCACCAAGCTGTCGTGGTACCAGATACTTGATCTCTGCAATTGGCTCGACGATCAATCGGTCGATCGGGAAGATGCTTTCTTCCACGCCAGCCCCAACCAAGCCATTATGAGCACGAACTTTGGCGCTCAAGGTTTCCCCGTGCGGTGGTGGTGGGACGCTCAATCGTACACCGCAAGCACCAGCACGATGACCGGTTTGTATACGCTGCAACCGGGACATTCCACGTTGGACGGCGCCCCGACGAAGTTCAACGACGGCACGAGCCACGTCACGCTTGGTGCGAACATGAACGACGCCATCTGGCTGGGCTACCCCGAGAAGTTCGATGAAATCAATTGGACCTTCTCGACGCCCGCCAGTGGTGGCTGGACCGCGGTGCTCGAGTACCCCACCGCGGTTGATGCCAACAGCGTTCCCACTACGTGGGGAACAATCACGTTGGCGAGCGATACCACCAGCGGATGCACGGCCAGTGGCCGGATGCACTGGGACGCCTCGCTACTCACCGATTGGGTGAAGGCTTACAGCGTGCCCGACGGTGCGGCGATGCTCAGATACCCGAATCCGGCGCTCGTACCCTCGACCGGCATGCAAGGCTACTACGTCCGGCTAAGAACAACAGCCACCGGCACAACGCCGATTGTAACCGATTGCCACGCCAGCAATTACTTGAACCAGAGCGGCACCAGTCCGGCGGGCACGGTGCATACCTGGCCGGCTGCCTTTGACCTCGACGGTGACAATTATCTGAACGACTCGGAGTACTCGGCCGCCGGATCGCCGACGAATGGCAGCGGCAATCAAGTCAAGTTCAAGTATCAATCACGTTTCGTGACCGGCTATGGCTCCAACGTGCTGTGGTCCAACGTCCAAAGTTCCAACTGGCAGCTGTGGGTCGCGGAATACGTGGATCGCATACGCGTGGCCTACCCGATGTACGACGGCCTGTTCCTCGACGAATCATCCGTGGGCGACAACGGCTTTGGCGTCAATCAGACCGTCGAGGATTCAACCGGCTACGGCGAGGGTTACGGCGGGCTGCTCAATTTACTGTGGCGGTTTATTCCACACGGCCCCAGAGGACAACGCTTTTTCATCCTTAACATGGGTCGAACGGCGGCGCCGGCACGCGTTTTGGGACAATGTCCCATGGCTTGGCGCGAAGACATGCTGAAGGACACCGACGGCTGGTCGCGGTTTTGGGACAACAAGAATGTTCTTGATACGACGGCTGGCCTTTTCTGTCCGGAGCCCGTGCAGGTTGTGGATACCTTCTGCACCTATGCGAATTCCACGCAGGCGCCGCAAGACTTTACGAAAATGGCGTTCCTGGCCTATTACTATTGCCTTGCTCGTCCGGGCACGTACTTCCAGCCGTTCGGCAACAACACTGGTGCCGAGAACGTACAGCCCGACCCCACGCACCCCGACCAATTCCAGCCGAATCGCTGGATACCGTTTATCAACGTGGATGTCGGTCAACCGGTGGGGGACTGCTACATTTTCGCCGGTGGGCCTACGGTGCCTGACCCCACGGCGAGCGGCTACTATTACGAGGTCATCGGCCGCAACTATACGAACGCGTTGGTGCTCTTCAAGCCGCTCTCGGACGACGGCACCGGTACAGTGAACACGGACACGATCACGACGGTCACCACGCATGATTTGCCGGCAGGGACCTGGTATCCCCTCAATTCGGATGGCTCGATCACGCGCGTGCCGGTCACCTCGGTGACGCTGGCCAATGGGCACGGCGCGATTTTCTTGAATACGATCACTCCGTAAGCCAGCGCGACTCGCAGTTCCTCGAACCGCCCTCGAATCAACCGATTCGCGGGCGGTTCTTGTTTGGCATGCAAGGAGGCGCGTTCATCCATGCCGGCTCCTCTCCGTTCGGCCCGAATTGCGCATGTTGTTTCCTCCCGAGGCGGGCGTTACGATTCGAGCGATCGGAAGCTTCCGCGCTCACGGTCGCAAGGACGAAGCAGCACTCCCTGAAGCCGTGGCAGCTTTCGAAAATGATTTGCGAAACGTACCGCGCGATCGACGAAGATCGCGCCATAAAAATAGGCTGTTGAACAGCCGTGACATCAAGGAGAAAGCGCATGGCGACCGAAACTCAATGCCCGTTCCATCACACGGCCGGTGGCGGCACGTCGAACCTCAAGTGGTGGCCCAATGAACTGCGCGTCGATTTGCTGCGCCAGCACTCGTCGAAGTCCGATCCGATGGGCGCGGACTTCAACTACGCGGCCGAGTTCCGCAGCCTCGATCTGGCGGCAGTCAAGAAGGATCTGGCGCATCTGATGACCGATTCGCAGGACTGGTGGCCAGCCGATTTCGGCCACTATGGTCCGTTGTTCATTCGCATGGCGTGGCACAGTGCCGGCACCTATCGCATCGCCGACGGTCGCGGGGGCGGCGGCCGTGGACAGCAACGTTTTGCGCCGCTGAACAGTTGGCCCGACAACGTCAGCCTCGACAAGGCGCGACGACTGCTGTGGCCGATCAAGCAAAAGTATGGTCGCAAGCTCTCCTGGGCCGACTTGATCATCCTGGCGGGCAACGTGGCGCTCGAAACCATGGGGTTCAAAACCTTCGGCTTCGGCGGTGGGCGGGAAGACGTGTGGGAGCCCGATCAAGACGTCTACTGGGGAACCGAAACAAACTGGCTGGGCGACAGTCGCTACTCGGGCGATCGCGAACTGGAGAATCCGCTGGCGGCCGTGCAAATGGGTTTGATCTACGTCAACCCGGAAGGCCCCAATGGCAATCCCGATCCGGTCGCCGCCGCGCGCGATATCCGCGAGACGTTCGCGCGCATGGCGATGAACGATGAAGAAACCGTGGCGCTGATCGCTGGTGGCCACACCTTCGGCAAAACGCACGGCGCCGCCCCCGCTTCGAACGTAGGACCAGAACCCGAGGCGGCCGGCCTCGAACAGCAAGGCCTGGGCTGGAAGAACAGCTTCGGCACCGGCTGCGGCGCCGACACGATCACCAGCGGACTCGAGGTCACTTGGACCACCACGCCCACGAAGTGGAGCGGCAACTTTTTCTGGAACCTGTTCAGCTTCGAATGGGAGCTGACGAAAAGTCCCGCGGGTGCACACCAGTGGACTCCGAAGAACGGTGGCGGTGCTGGTACGGTACCTCATGCCCACGACCCGTCGAAGCGCATTGCCCCGAGTCTGCTCACGACGGATCTTGCCCTGCGATTCGATCCGGCCTACGAAAAGATTTCGCGCCGCTTCATGGAGAATCCCGACCAGTTTGCCGACGCGTTCGCCCGCGCCTGGTTCAAGCTGACGCATCGGGACATGGGCCCGCGCGCGCGTTACCTTGGCCCCGAGGTTCCTGCCGAAGAGCTCATCTGGCAGGACCCGCTGCCGGCAGTGAATCACAAGTTGATCAATGCGCAGCACATTGCCGCGCTGAAAGGCAAGATTCTGGCGTCCGGCCTTTCCATTTCCGAGCTGGTGTCCACGGCCTGGGCGTCGGCCTCGACGTTCCGCGGTTCGGACAAGCGCGGCGGCGCGAACGGCGCTCGTATCCGGCTGGCGCCGCAAAAGGACTGGGAAGTCAATCAGCCGGCGCAACTGGCCAAGGTGCTGAAGTCGCTCGAAGGTATCCAAAACGAGTTCAATAGGTCGCAGACCGACGGCACGAAGGTTTCGCTGGCGGATCTGATCGTGCTGGGGGGCTGCGCTGCCGTCGAGCAGGCGGCGAAAAACGCCGACCAGAACGTGACCGTTCCCTTCTCGCCCGGCCGCACTGACGCAACGTCCGAGCAAACCGACGCCGAAAGCTTCGCGGTGCTCGAGCCGATCGCCGACGGATTCCGCAATTACCTGAAGGGCAAATACACCGTGTCGGCCGAGGCGCTGTTGATCGACAAGGCGCAATTGCTCACGCTGACCGCGCCCGAAATGACGGTGCTCGTCGGTGGCATGCGTGTCTTGAATGCCAATGTCGCCAGTACACCGTACGGTGTCTTCACCAATCGCACCGACGCGCTGACGAACGACTTCTTCGTGAACTTGCTCGACATGCGCACCCAGTGGCAGCCGGTCTCGCAGCAGGCTGACCTGTTCGAAGGCCGCGACCGCAAGACGGGCGAGCCAAAGTGGACCGCCACGCGTGTCGACCTGGTCTTCGGATCGAACTCCCAGCTTCGCGCCCTGGCCGAGGTCTATGGAAGCAGCGACGCGCAGAAAAAGTTCGTCACCGATTTCGTCGCGGCCTGGAGCAAGGTGATGAACCTCGATCGCTTCGACCTCGCCTGAACCACGAGACGACGTGTTCGCCAGTTATGGCGATTTACGAAGCTAAGCCGCTGCCGAGCGCTCGTGAGAAGCCATCCGTAGCTCGCGAGCCCGTGCCGACGCGGCGCACAGCGCGATGCGCCGCCGGACGAAGCGCGGCGCGAAGAGGTATTCGCCGACATAGCGCCGCAGCATGCCGAGCCTCATGCGGAGATAATCCGCGCGGAGGTGATAGTGCGCGACGCTGCCACGGCGGAGGGCGGCCATGGTCGTCGCATAGCCGTCGGCCGGCAGGAATGACTCTTGCGGCGTTGCCTTGCGTAGTAACAGGCGCAAGTTCGGATCGTCGGCCAGCGCGTACTCGGCGGCAACTTCAAAGCCTGCCCGGCGCGCTGCCGCCTCGAGTGTGCCGCGCGTGAAGTTGTAAATGTGACCGAAGTGCAGCATTTGCTCGACGGCGGCGAACGGCGCGGCGAAGTTTGGGCATTCCAGATACAGCCGCCCGCCGGGCCGCAACATCTGAAAAATCTGAGCGAGTGCCTGGCGTGGCGAGGCAAGGTGCTCGATCACGTGTACCAAGAGCACCACATCAAACTGCGGCTCGGCCGGCACGTCCGCCAGGTAAGCGATACGGACGCGGGCGTGCAGCTTCGTCGCGCCGTAGGCGCAAAAGCCTTCGTTGGGTTCGATGCCTTGCGCGTCGTAGCCGGCCAGGTCGAAGACTTGCACCGTACAGCCGATGCCGGACCCCACTTCGAGGATTCGCTCGCCGGGCGCCAGGTGCGGAGTCAGCCGCTCGAGGATTAGTTCCCCTTTTCGCCACGCCCGCATGATGCGCCGCGGCGACGGGCTGACCTCGCCTTTGTACTGCCGGCGATACTCGTGGGCATAAAACGTGTCCAGTTCCTGGGCGCTGGGCAGAATCGCGTGTTGCACCAGGCCGCAGCACCGACAAACAACGGTGGCAAGCGGCTGGACGCGCCGATCGCGCCGTGCGATCTCGTCGAAGCGCTCCTCGCCGCACAGATCGCAACCATGATTGACGGCCGTGTGGATGTCGGCCGATCCAGCTGCGGGTTTATTCATTAAAGCGATATCCCCTCGCAGGTGCAGTTCCCCGAAGGCACGGACGAAATTGGCGGCGGGAGAAAATAAGAAGATACCGCATTTCCGTCAAGATCAGACAAGTGGCCGAGCCGCGCAAAAGTCTGGGCTCGCCGCGGTAGCGATGCATTACTGAAGATGCGATCGAACTGATGGATGAATGGGGAGTGCGCCGTAGCGCGGCGAACACACCTTTACGGCGCTACTTGCCGCTTTCCGGAATTGGCTCGCTCAATTCATTCCCGCGCGCCGCCGTCGGACCTGTGACGGGATTGACCCGCGCGGGCGCCAGGCGCGGAAATCCGAACGCACGATCCGCTTCGATCTCGCCGTGCGGGTAGTCCGTCGTCAGGATGTGCGCTCCCCCGCGCAACGCTTGTTCGCGCCCGGCAGCGCGGATGTTTCCCTGCGAGTCGACGCGGGTACGAATCAGATAGCCGGCCCGGGCCAGGTCGTCGATCGCCGGATCGTTGGGATTGTTTCGAATCAGGACCGCCGAGTGAGGTTGTTCGAGGTCGGATTCGACGAACATCGCCCGACCTTCGAGCGCCGGATGCCCTTCCAGATATCCAGCGCGATTGGCGCCGTTTTCGTGCAAGATGGCAAAGACCTTGCCGGCCGCATCAGCCAGGGTTGGCCATTTGCCAGCATGAACGGCCTCCCACAGCGTTTTGTGCTGGCCGCGCACGTCGTCGGGCGACAAGAGCCGTGGCCCCGGAAACACGGCGCGGAGCTGTTCGTCGAGTTGCATTACGTCGGCCGGCGTGGGGCGCCTGTACGACTTGTTGAGTTGAAATCCCTCTTCCTTGAGCTCCATCAAAAGCGAGATGGGAACGTGCCGCGGGTGGGCTTTCGACCAACGACTGATCGTCTCGAGCGCATCACGAAATGTTGGCACGGTCGTCCCGCCGTCAAAGCCGGGCACGTGCATCACCTGCCACCCCTTTTCGGACGACAGGTTCAAATCCAACTCGAAATTGCGCACGCCCTGGTCCAATTGCTGGTCGAGCGGCTGGCGCGAGTAGTCCCAATCCTTGGCATCTTTGCGCACCGCGATGGCCGCTTTCAAGATTCCGGCCGGCGGTCGCAGGTGATAGCTATTGTGCGTGCCGACCACTTGGATTTGATTGAGGCGCAGGCCGCCCGCCGCCGGCTGGGCGGCGAAACACGCTCCGTGCCAGGTGCATCCAAGTACGATGAACCACAAGCCGACACGCATGGGTGTAACCTCCACAAAGTTCCGTTAAGCAATCGGCCGTGGCCGCGAAATTCGAACGCCCAACTTTCTGCTCATGCTACCGGCCGAGTTTACTCGGGGGAAAAGGGATAACAACCGACTACGACCTTTGGCGTATTGGGCTCCGCTGGCGTCGGCGGTTGCCCCGAATAGCTCGATTGACATGGTTTCCTGAACCCGCGAAACTAGTTAGTGAAACTCGGGGTAAGCCCTTTGACGGCTCGCCCGAATCCCGCCGTGGAAAACGCGCCCTGCCGACCGCTTCGCCGGGCGTTTCCCTGTGTGAAATCCCTATTCGTCCCTGACTTTCAGGAGTTGATCGACGATGCGCAAGATTTCGGCAATCGCCTTTCTATTGGTGGTTCTGCTGGCAAGCACGGCCGTGGCCGGCAAGTTCAACAAGGTTTTGAGCATCGGCGATACCGCCCCGTCGCTGGCCAACATTGTCGGCACTGACGACAAGCAACACAGCCTGGCCGACTATAAGGATGCCAAGGCGATCGTGGTCGTCTTCACCTGCAATCATTGCCCGGTCGCGCAACAATACGAGCAGCGGCTCGTCGAATTGCAGCGCGATTACAAGGACAAGAACGTGCAGGTCATCGCCATCTGCGTCAACGGCGGCGACGAAGACAACCTGGCCCACATGAAGAAGCGCGCCGAAGAGCGCGAGTTCAACTTCCCCTACTTGTCCGATCCGACGCAAGCGGCCGGCAAACTGTACGGCGCGCAAAAGACGCCCGAGGTCGTTGTTCTCGACGGCAAGCGCAAGGTCGTGTACATGGGCGCGATCGACGATAGCTGGATGGCCGCTGACGAAGTGAAGAAGCCGTACGTCCGCAACGCACTCGACGCGGTGCTGTCGGGTAAGAGCCCCGAGGTGCAGGAAGCGCGCGCCACGGGCTGCGGCATCGAATACGCTCGCTAGAAAGTCCCGGTCCGGCTACGGTCCTGAACGGCGGCGTTCGCTACGATTCCTCTGGGAGCTTCGTCTGATGTGGCGCCTCCTTCGAATTACTTGCGCGTTGTCATTCGGCGGGTTGGCTTTCTCGACCTGCTTGATGCTCGCCGGCTGCGCCAAGGAACATCCGGGCGCTGAATCCAAAGCGGGCAAAGTTGGCAAATCCGAGACCGAAGCGCTGGCCGAGGAAGGCAAGCCTGCGCCGATCCCGGTCACCGTGGTTGGCAAGGAGGAGTATCAAAAGGCCATCGCCGCGCATCAGGGCAAGGTGGTGCTCGTCGACTACTGGGCCACCTGGTGCGGACCGTGCGTCAAGCAGTTTCCTCATACCGTCGAACTGTGGCAGAAAAACCGCGATCGCGGTCTGGACGTGATCGCCCTCTCGTTTGACGAGCCAACGGAGGTCGAGAGCGTGCAAAAGTTCCTTGCCGACAAAGGCGCAACGTTCGAGAACCTGATCAGCAAAGTGGGCGCGGCGGAATCTTCGGCCGACGAATTCGACTTCGACGGGGCACTGCCGAATTACGCGATCTACGGCCGCGACGGGAAACTGGTGAAGCGCATTTCGCCTTCGGATCCCACGATTCCATTCCGCCCGGAGCTGATCGACCAGGCGATCGAAGAGCAACTGGCCCTGCCGGCCCCGTGATTGGAACTGGATTAGCGGCGTAGGTGCAAGTCACTGTAGCCGGGGTCTGCGACCCTGGATGCGCTCGTCGGCTTCCAAGATGCCGAAATTCGATGGTATCGCTACCGGCGTCACGGACCCCAGCTACAGAGTCGCCCTGCCCGGGCCCCCTTTCCCTCTGGCCCCTATTTTCAGCTATCCTAACTACAGGTGGCTGCCGTTCTGACTTTTTCCGAAGAATGCGCATGTTTGAGTACTTCGCCAGCCTGTTTACCATTGCCCCGCGAGCGCGCCTGCTGGCGGCTGCCGGCCTGCTGACCGGGGTCGGGTTGGGTACCCAGCTCCGTGCGGCCGACCCCAATGCCGGTCTCGCCGATCGCGTCCAAGGTCTGATCGTGCGGCTGGGCGACAACGATTATTTCGTGCGCGAGCGCGCCCAGGGGGAACTGGGCAAGATCGGCTTCGAAGCCTTCGACGCCTTGGAGGTCGCCGCCGAGAACGACGACATCGAGATTGCCTCGCGCGCCAAGGCGCTCGTGAATCAGATGCAAATCGAGTGGACCACGGCCGACGATCCGCCGGAGGTCAAAAAGCAACTGCACAACTACGGGCTCAAGGACGAAGCGGCCCACATCGCTCTTATCGCCCCCTTGGCCGAGATACCCGGCGACAAAGGCTTGCCGGTTTTGTGCCGGCTGGTGCGGTTCGACAAATCGCCAGTCCTCTCGAAGCTGGCCGCGCTGGCGATCATCGAACAGAAAAAGCCCGGGGCAGAGAGTTGGCCGGCCCGCGAAAAGACGATCAAGGAAGTTTTGGGCAACAGCCCGCGTGCTGCCGCCGAGTGGCTGCGGACGTACCTGGCCGCGCAGCAAGATCCCGCCGCGGCGATCGAAGCATGGGGCAAGCTGGCTGAGCTCGAGCAGCACGCGATGCCGCAGCACACACAGCCGCAGATCGTGTGTGCCCTGTGGCGGCAGCAGGTCGCCGTATTGCGGAAGCTTGATCGTCGCGACGAAGCCGTGGCCTCGATGATGAAGATCGTCGATCTCGAGGAAGGGCACAGCGAAACCTTGGCCGAACTGGTGCGCTGGCTGGTCGAGCAAGAGGCCTGGGACGTGGTCGACACCGTGGCAAAACGCTTTGCCGACCGCATCGACCGCGAGCCGATCCTGCTCTATACGCTGGCCCAGGCACAGCAAGTGCGCGGGAACGAAGCTCTCGCCCAGCAGACGGCCGAGCGCGCCCTGAAATTGAACGAGGGGAACTCGTTCGACAAGCTGGTGCAGCACGTCGAAGCCGCGCGCGAGCTGCAGCGCCGCGGCATGCTGAAGTGGTGCCAGCAGGAATACATGCACGTCATCTCGACCGGCGCGCCCGGCGATTTCATCACGCTTTTTGCCCAGCGTGGCCTGGCGGAGCTAGCACACGATCAGGGGGACGATGCCCTGGCGGCCAAGGTGTGGGAAGAGGCCGTGAAGGCCCGCGAAGCCAAAGAGAAGAACAAGGAAGGGGACGTTCAGGACCTGGCCAACCGCTTTGGGCCGATCGAAACGATGCGGGCGCGGATGCACTTCTTCAAAGCCTGTCGCTACCTGGCCGAGGGAAACACCGCCGAGCAGTTGGTCGAGCTGAAAGCCGGGCTGGAGGATGATCCGACTGAAATCGACGTATTGATCGCCATGTATCATTACCCGAATCTCGACGCCGAGCTGAAAGAAAAAACGCGTCGTTTGCTGAACGAATCGATCGAGTCTTTCCGCCGCGATATTCAGGAATCGCCGGATGACGCCACGAACTACAACCAACTGGCCTGGTTGATCGCCAACACCGAAGGTGACCCGCAAGAGGCGCGGCGCAACAGCGAGCGGTCACTGGAGATCATTCGCGCGCAGTCCGACGACAAGGAAGGGCGCTCGTCCGAGGCTGGCTATCTCGATACCTTGGCGCGATGCCATTATGCTTGTGGCGACCTGGTCCGCGCCGTCGAGACGCAGACGAAAGCCATCGAATTGGATCCGCACTCGGGCCAGATGCGCAAGCAACTGAAACTATTCAAGTCTGAGCTGGAGAAATCCGAGCGCAAGGGGCCGTAGGATTTCGCGAGGGAGGGATTTGCCCATGCGCCGCATCAGCGTTGGCGAGGCTCAATTCAACGTCTACGAGCGCGGGGCGGGTCCCGCGGTCGTCTTCCTGCATGGTTTTCCGCTGAGCCATTCGATGTGGATGCGCCAGCTCGACGAGCTGGGCGCGACGAATCGCCTGGTTGCCCCCGACTTGCGCGGCTTCGGGCGCAGCACGGTCACCGACGGCAAGGTCACAATGGCCCAGATGGCCGACGACGTGGCCGGCATTCTCGATTGTATGAACATTCGCCAATCGGTATGCCTGTGCGGCTTGTCGATGGGGGGCTACGTGGCGTTTGAATTTTGGCGTCGCCATCGCGATCGGGTGCGATCGATGATTTTGTGCGATACGCGCAGCCTGCCCGACACGCCCGAGGCGGCCGCCGGCCGGCACCAGACGGCGGACCGCGTCCTTGCCGACGGAGCCGGCGTGGTCGCCGAGGCCATGCTTCCCAAGTTGCTCGGTCCTCGCACGCGGGCGGAACAGCCGCTCGTGGCCGAGGCGGTGCGCGAAATGATCCTCGCCACCGATCCGCACGGGATCGCAGCGGCGCTGCGCGGCATGGCCGAGCGCGCCGATTCGACCGATCTACTGTCCAAGATTACTGTGCGAACACTGGTCCTGGTGGGGCAAGAAGACGCCATCAGCCCGCCGGATGAAATGCGCAAACTGGCCGGCGGAATTCCGCAGGCGCAATTCACGGTCATTCCGGGCGCGGGGCATATGTCGCCGCTGGAGAATTCGTCGGCGGTCAACGGCGCGATCGCGGCGTTCCTGGCCAACGAATTGCATGCGCGGTAAGCTGGCCGACCGCGCGATGATTCTTGCATAGCGCCGAGCAAGCTCGGCGGCTAACTTTAGATTTACTGCCCGCTGCCATCTGCCTCTGCCTGCTCTGGTCGGCCCTCCATGAACTCTGTCGAAACGCCTGCCTCGCTTGGTTATCGCATGCCGGCCGAATGGGAGCCGCACGCGGCGACCTGGCTGTCGTGGCCGCACAACCTGGAAAGCTGGCCCGGCAACTTTGACCCGATTCCCGGTGTGTGGGCCGAGCTGGTGCGCACCCTTTCGGCGCACGAGCCGGTACACGTGCTGGCCGGAGGGCCCGAAGTGCTGGCCCAGGCCCACGCGATGGTGGGCGACTTGCCGCAAGTCACGATTCACGACATCGCGACGAACGACGCTTGGACGCGCGATCACGGACCGATGTTCCTGCAAGGTCCGGCAGGCGCCGAACCGGCCCTTGTGCACTGGGGCTATAACGCCTGGGGCGGCAAGTATCCGCCCTTCGACCGCGACGTGCAGGTGCCGGCCAAGATCGCGCGCCTTCTCGGCATGCGCCGCTTCGAGCCGGGCATCATTCTCGAAGGGGGCGCGATCGACGTGAATGGGCTGGGCGCGGTGCTCACGACCGAACAGTGCCTGCTGAACCCGAATCGCAACCCGCACCTTTCGCGCGCCGACGTTGAGCGCTACTTGCGCGATTACGGCGTCGGCCGGCACGTGATCTGGCTGGGCGAAGGCATTGTCGGTGACGATACCGACGGGCATATCGACGAGCTGGCGCGTTTTGTCGGGCCGCGTACGGTCGTGACCGCGCTCGAAGACGATCCGGCCGACGAAAACTATCAGGCGCTGGCCGACAACCTGCGCCGCCTGCAATCGGCCGTCGATCAAGAGGGACGCCCGCTGGAGGTCGTCACGTTTCCGATGCCACGCGCCGTGTATTACGACGACCGCCGACTGCCGGCCAGCTACATGAATTTCTACGTCGCCAACGGCGTGGTTATCGTGCCGCAATTCGATTGCCCAGCCGATGCGGTCGCCATCGAGCGGCTCGCGCAGCTCTTTCCCGGCCGGCAGGTGCGTGGGCTGCGGGCCGTCGAGCTTGTCTGGGGCCTGGGCACCTTCCACTGTAGCACGCAGCAACAGCCACGCGCGATGAGCTAGTCGTCTGGCCGGTATCTGCCGTCGAGAAAATTTGCCACGGAGTACACCGAGAGCACAGAGTCGGAGCAGGGGTGAATCTTGCGAGCTTGCCTGAGGGCGATCGCGATCCAGCGATTTGCGTTCAAAAGAAATTCCCTCGGTGACCTCTGTGTGCTCGGTGGCTAATCGGTGCATGTTACTGGAACGAAGATCGACTAAAGACATGAACAAAGCCTTCGTTCGCGAACCGGAAGATACCGGGCAGCGACACTGCCCGCGCTGTGGATCGCTGGCTGTGGCGGCGACCGCGGAAGCAGTGCGCGAACATTTGGATGCTGCGGCGCTTGCGAACCTGTCCGAGACGGCCTGGTTCTGCCCCTTCCCACGCTGCGAGGTCGCGTACTTCGACACGTTCGAGCGCGTGGCCACGGTGGAACAGTTGCGATATCCGGTGTGGCCGAAGGATCTCGAGGCGCCCTTGTGCAGTTGTTTCGGGCTGACGCGCGACGACGTCGAGCAGGATATCCGCGAAGGAGGCGTGACACGCGTGCGGGCGACGGTCGAGCGCGCGAAAACTGCCGAAGCCCGCTGCCAGTCGCTGGCGCCCGACGGTCGTTCCTGCGTGGGCGAAGTGCAGCGCTATTACATGAAGCTACGGCAAGAAAGCGGACGGGCGTAGCCAGCAGAGCTCCGCCGCTTTACACCTGCGGCCGCATTGCGGATACTACCAGCCTGCGCGGTAGTCGCTACGCCCGGTGGTGGATTTCGAATCCCGTCACGAGAGCGGTCGTCTCGGGGCTTGTGCGGGTCTGCCGAACGTGTGCGCGGCGACCAGGGCTGGATCGCCCCCGCGTGGCTCATCGACGTTTGTGCGCCGGCAGCCGGCGCACGACCGCATGAAAGTTCCGAGGGAGCGCTTCGCCCATGGCACGGCTGTCGATGAACGAAATGACGACCTACCGCTGGTCGTTCGAAGAAGACGTGGCGCACTATAAGGCCGCGGGCATTCCGGCCATCGGCGTCTGGCGGCAAAAGCTGTCCGACTATGGCGAGGAGAAGGGAATCGAGCTGTTGGCCGAAAGCGGCCTGGCCGTGTCGAGCCTGTTGTGGGCGGGCGGCTTCACTGGCAGCGACGGCCGCTCATTTCGCGACAGCATCGACGACGCCTTCGAGGCCGTCCGCCTGGCGGCGATGATGCAAGCCGGCTGCCTGGTCGTCTACACCGGCTCGCGGTATCAGCACACGCACAATCACGCCAAGCGGTTGGCGCGCGACGCGCTGCGCGAGGTATCCGGTCTGGCCGCCGATCTGGGAGTGCAGCTGGCTTTGGAGCCGATGCATCCAGGCTGCGCCACCGATTTCACATTTCTTACGGACATCGACAAGACGCTGGAACTGATCGAGGCCGTGGGCAATCCGGCCCTGCGGATCGTGTTCGATACCTATCATTTCGGGCATGACGATCAGGTGCGGTCGCAACTCGGTGAGCTGGCCCCCCGCATTGCGATCGTGCATTTGGGCGACGGGCACGAGCCGCCGCAGCGCGAGCAGAATCGGGCCCGTCTGGGCGAAGGAAACGTGCCGCTGGCCGAAATCGTCGACGGCCTGGTTCGCGGAGGCTACAACGGCGACTACGACGTCGAGCTGATGGGCGAGGATATCGAAAATTCGTGCTACAAGTCGCTCTTGGCCGACTCGAAATGCGCCTTCGACCGACTCGTGGCGAGCTAGAGTTGTGCTAGTTCGTGCTCGTGCCGCGCCGGCTCGAAACTCGACGCACTCCGCCGCCGATCCGCGGCGGACCCTTGGCGAACCGCCTGCCACTTTGAGGACAGCCGTTTGATGCAATTTCGTACTCGTGCGATTCACGTCGGGCAGGAGCCCGATCCGCAGACCGGCGCCGTCATTCCGCCGGTGCACCTGGCGACAACGTTCGTGCAGCCGGGCGCGCACCCGAGCCTGGAGTTCGACTACTCGCGCTCCGGCAACCCGACCCGCAAGGCCTTCGAGACGACACTAGCTTCGCTCGAAGGGGGCACGCGGTCGCTGGCATTTGCGTCGGGCATGGCCGCCACGCATTGCGTGATGATGCTCTTGTCGCCGGGCGATCACGTCGTCGCGAGCGCTGATTTATACGGCGGGACGTACCGCCTGCTGCACAAGATTCTCGATCGCGCGCACGTGCGCGTGTCGACCGTGCCTTCGACCGATCTGGCGGCCGTGGCCGCCGCCTTTACGCCGGCCACGAAGCTCTTGTGGATCGAAACGCCGGGCAATCCGCTGATGTCGATCACCGATATTGCCGGCTGCGCCGAAATCGCGCATGCCCAGGGCGCTTTGCTGGGGGTCGATAATACGTTCGCCTCGCCGGTTCTCACCCGGCCGCTTGGCCTGGGCGCTGACGTCGTCATGCATTCGGCCACGAAGTATCTCGGCGGGCATAGCGACGTGTTGGGCGGAGCACTGGTCGTGCGGAATCGCGACCTGGGGGAACGCCTGTATTACATCCAGAACGCCACCGGGGCCGTGATGGGCCCATGGGACGCGTTTCTCTGTTCGCGCGGCTTGAAAACGCTCGAACTGCGTGTGCGCGAGCAATCGCGCACGGCCCACCAGATCGCCGACTCTCTGGCCGGCCACCCGCGCGTCAACCGCGTCTATTACCCGGGGCTATCGGGCCATCCGGGGCACGAGGTGGCCGTCCGGCAAATGGAGGGCGCCTTCGGCGCGATGCTTAGCTTCGAGCTGGCCGGTGAATTGGCGCAGGCCGCCGCGCTCGTGGAAAGTACGCACCTTTTCCGACTGGCGGTCAGCCTGGGTGCTGTGGAGTCGCTCATCGAGCTTCCGGCCACGATGTCGCATGCTAGCTATGACGCCGTCGCCCGACAGGCTTTCGGCATCACCGACGGTCTGATTCGCCTGAGCGTCGGCCTCGAAGCGTTCGAAGACCTGCGTGACGACTTGGAGCAGGCGATCAAGCAGGCGTTTGGCGAAGCGTGATCGCGGCAATTTCGCGCTCCGCATGAACGGGAACGATGCGACCAATCGGGCACGGCGGGCACGCCAGCCGGCTAATCGGCGGTCCCTTCTCGCCACCTTGCCAGCAACGCCACTTTGCGCGTCCGTGAATTGGCGGGCTTTGGCGAAATTTTTCCGGTCGCGATGAGTTTAACGTCAAGTTGCCACAGCGGCCCGTCCGATACCCTGGCTGTTAAACGACAGTCTCGCTGCTAGCACGACGGCGATTTCGTGCAGCTGGCCATGAAGGTGAGCGCGATGAACGAGCGGTTCGGGAAGTTTGCGTCAAGCATGATTGCATCGGTCGCGGGGTTGGCGATCGCGCTCGTGGCGGACTCGCTGCACGCGCAAAGCCGCTCCTACGACGAGCTGCCCGACTATCAACGCGCCCCCACGCAAAACGGCAACTGGCGTTACGACAGCCCGCGAGGTGCGGAGCCGCGAGCTGCACAAGCGGACGATGAGCGGCCGGTAGATCCCCGGCGCTACGAGACGGTCAACCGCGCGCGCCCCCGTTATCAGCAGCCGCCGCGTCGCATGCCGCCGGCCGAGCGTCCCTATCGCGACGGTGACGAGCGACAAGCGAGCAACGATCGCGGTCCGCGACTGCCTGATCGCTATGCGGCGCCCGAGCAACAGCCGCGAGACGATTATCGCCGGCCGCGCGACGGCCGACCGGCGGTCGACAGTCACGAGTTTCATGATCACGGCACCGACGAACACGCCGGTCATGACCACGCGCCGCGCGGGCCACGTCGCTATGACGACCAGGTGCAGCCGGTTGGCTACCAGTGGCGCGCCTCGCGCGAGCAGGCGCAGCGGGCGAAACTTTCCGAGGCTCCGGCCTACCGGCCAGGCGCCGAGAGCGGCGCCGAAAGCGGTCCCAACCTTGGCGTGCTGCCCAAGCGCGATTTGCTCGACGACACGCCGCGAATGGCCGCGCGACCGCGATATCGCCCCGCATCGACGATGAATCGGGAATACGAGCTGCCGCCAGCCGGTGCTCCGCAGCCGCAAGCCGAATTCGTGCCGGGCCCGAGCGGTGGCAATACGACGTATTATCCGAACGGCGCGCCCACGATGACCTACCCGCCGCAAGCGGGTGGCAACTTCGTTCCCGGCACGTACGGCGATGATGGGTTCGCGCCGGGTGGCGGCATGTCCGGTGGCCCCGATGGTTTTAGCGACGGCTACGACGACGGCGGCTATGGAGCGGACGGCTGGTACGACGATGGCGGACCGGTGACGTACGACGAGTATGGTCGTCCGCTGTATCTGACACCGTGCCCTTATTGTGGACAGTGCTGCGGCGGCATCAGTTGTCATCACCGCTGGCTCGACGAGTCGTCGGTGTTCGCCGGCGTACACGCCTTCAAGGGCGGACTCGACCAGGGACAAAACGGCAACTTCGGCTTTCAGGAAGGCGTAAACTTCGCGGGCGCCCTGTGGCATCAATACGGTATCGGTTACCAGGTCGGTGCGCAGTTCGTGCAGAGCGACCTTTCAGGCACGAACATCGCCAACGCGTTCAACAACTCGCGGCAGCAGTCGTTCCTCACTTTTGGCTTGTACCATCGCCCGCGATGCGGCCAAGGCTTGCAAGGCGGAATGGTGTACGACTGGCTCGACGATCGATTCTACACGCGGGCCCGCTTCGAACAGATCCGCGGCGAAATCAGCTACATCTTCGCCGGCGGCAACGAATTCGGTTACTGGGGAGCGTTTGCCACGGGGGCGAACCAGACGCAGACCGTTAACGGCGTGCTGTTGAGCTTCAACTCGGTGAACATGAACGCGTTCTTCTATCGCAAGAACTTCGCCAACGGCGATCAATTCCGCATCTGGGGCGGCTTCACCGATAACTCGGGCGGCCTGCTCGGCGCCGATCACCGCATCCACATGTCGAACCGCTGGGACTTGATGGGCGGGTTCAACTACCAGATCCCGGACCAGGGGAAGGATGGCGGCGGCCCGACCCAGGAATCGTGGGGCCTGGCACTGAACATCGTCTGGTACCCGACGCGCGAACCCTGCGGCACGCACAACGGCCCGTTCCGCTCGCTATTCAGCGTGGCCGACAACAACTGGCTGATGATCCGGCAGAAGTAGTTTGCACAACGTGCAACCGGCCGATGCAGTGTGATGTAATGCCGCGCCGCTTCGTGGCCGCGGCGTTGTACGCGATGCACTCCCTTGCTGGCGCTGCGGGCTAGTGAGGGCGTTTCAGGCTCGCGGCGACGAGCGCCAGTCCACCAAGCGCGGCAAGTACCAACGTCGCAGGCTCTGGCGCCGGAACGACGGCGATTCCTCCGCCGCCGGTGGTCGACCTGAGCAGTGGACCGGCCCCGTGCGTGGCATCGGAAACGATGGTTCGATTGCCGGTCACGGGATCGACAGCCCACACGCCGCCGGCGTCCCACTCGTTCAACAGGATGGTTCCGTCGCCAGCGATGGCAAGGCGGTATTCCTGGTAGAATGGATCGCGCGTCGGGAACTGCGGCCCGGTCCCGACCGAGTTACTCGTGACGATCGTTCGCGCTCCGGTGACCGGATCGATACGCATCACGCCAGCCGTCAAACCGCTAGTAACAAGCAATTGACCGGCCGGGTCGACCGCGACATCGGACGGTGCCGTCAACGCCGGCCCGCTGCCAGCGGTCACAAATTTTGGAATAAAGCTGGTGCCTGATATAAGCGTGCGGTCGCCGGACGTCAGATTGACGCCCAGGATGCAGTTGCTGTCTACCGGATCCAACTGTGTTTGTGCCAAAGCGACATAGGCCTCGTTGCCGATAATAGCAAACCCACCAGGCTGCCCGGGCCCGCTGTTGAATAAGGGGCCGGTACCATTGGCGACGAAATTGGTTTGCAGTGTCGTCGCGTCGAACCCCCAAAAGGTACCTTCGGTGAAGTAGATCTCATTGTCGACCTGATGAACGCCCGTCGGCAGAAGCGCTGGCTTGATGAGCGTCCGGTCGCCCGTCGCGGGATCGATCCGTTCAATGCCCTCGAGAAGGTCTGCCACGAGCAGGGATCCGTCGGGCGCGATCGCGACGGCGTCCGGTGTCGGCATCGGTACGCCGGTGCCGATCGTTTGATCGGAAATGATCGTGCGATCGCCGGTCACGGGATCGATGCGGACCAGCCCATAGTCGTCACCGCCGCCCGGCAGCGCCGGCAGAATATCGGCTGTAATGACAATGTCGCCCGGATGCAGAACCACGGCCTGAGCCATTTGCGGTAGCGCGACTAGAAGCAGTAGCACCGCAATCGCTAAACCAGTTCCTCGGAAGCTTCGCCCGGTCCGCTCTCTGTCCACTCTCATCAGCTGCTCCTTCGTCCTGTTCGAAAGTCAGAATCAATTGATGGCGCTCAATGGCCGGCTGCACCTCTCGGATGGCGCAGCATTGCGGGTAGAGGAACCTCGACCCGTGGGATCGCCGGAGAGAAGAATGCGATCACGGAAAGATCGCGATCATCCGGCTTATTGAGCGCTCAGTAGCGTGCCCCGAAAGAACTTATTAGTAACCCACAGGCTAATTAAGCCGACCGCACTTTGCAACTGCCGAACGCGGAACGAAGCAGCTCGCTGACACGCCCTTCGAGAAGCCGCTAGTCGTTGAGGCCTGAAGACTTGCTTTTGGCTGAGACCGTGTTTTCAAATTGCATGAATCGATGAAAAACGTTACGACTCCGCCGTCTTGGTTCTCAAGTCAAGGAAGACGGAGCCGTAACGATGTGCGCGAATTATCCCAGCGACCTGACGGACGAACAATGGCAATTGATCC
>DASZWQ010000065.1 GCA_035546535.1 Pirellulales bacterium
CGAGGATATTTGCCCCCGCCCCGAGTCGCTTCCGCCGCAGCCGACGCAGCCGCTGGTCGCTCCGCTGTACACGGCGGCGGTCTATCGCTGCGAGAGCATCGAACAGGCCGACGCTTTGCTATCGGGCCATCTCGCCGGCTACGCCTATCTGCGTGACGGGCATCCGAATGCCGATCTCTTGTCGGAGAAATGCCGTGCTCTGCACGGCGCCGAGCGCGCCGTGATTTGCTCCTCGGGCATGGCAGCCTTGGCGGTCGCGGCCCTGTCGCAACTTGCCGCCGGCGATCACGTCGTGCTCAGCAACCAGCTCTATGGCCGTTCGCTCGTCTTGTTCACGACCGAGTGCGCACGACTGGGAATCAAAAGCACCGTCGTCGATGTTTGCGATCTCAACGCGGTCCGGGCGAGCCTGGCGGCGGAAACGAAACTGATCGTGGCCGAGACGATTGCCAATCCGCTCTTGCGCGTGCCCGACATCACGGCGCTTGCCACCTTGGCTCGGTCGGCCGGTGCGCGGCTGCTCGTTGACAATACGTTTGCCAGCCCGGCGGTTTGCCGGCCGCTCGATCATGGCGCCGACCTGGTCATGGAAAGCCTGACCAAGATCATGAGTGGGCATAGCGACGTCTGCCTGGGCCTGTTGTGCGGTCATGAGAAGCATTGGACGCGCGTGCCGGCCGCCTTGTCCACATTCGGATTCACGGCCAGCCCGTTCGATTGCTGGATGGCCGGGCGCGGACTGGGCACGATGGCGCTGCGCGTGGACCGGGCTTCGGCCAACGCGCTGGCCGCCGCACACTTTCTCGCCGGACAATCGCAAGTCGCGGCGGTCTACTACCCGGGGCTTGCAGCGCATCCGGATCATGCGCTGGCGGTGCGGCAATTCCTGGGCGGGTTCGGCTCGATGGTGTCGTTCACGCTCGCCGACGGGCGCGCGGCCGCCGACCGATTCATTCAGGCGGCGCGGGCGATTCCGTTCGCACCTTCGCTGGGCGACCTGAGCACGACGCTATCGCATCCCGAAGTTACCAGCCATCGCGGGATGACGCCCGAGGCGCGCGCGGCCTTGGGCATCACCGGCGGAACGATCCGACTGTCGCTCGGAATCGAGTCGACCGAGGCCGTGCTGGCGGCCTTGGCCGAGGGACTGGCCGGAATCTGAGTCCCGAGCAAACCTGTTTCGTGCTAGACGCCCCTGCCATGCGGGGTATGATATTAAAGCGCTCGCGGCGGGCGGATCGAGGCGATTTGTCAGGTGATTTGCGGAGCCATCTATGGCGGAAAAAGAAGAAGCATTAGAAGTCGAAGGTGTCGTGACGCAGGCCCTGGCGAATACGCGCTTTCGCGTAACACTCGACGGCGGCCACATCGTCATTGCTCACGTGGCCGGCCGCATGCGAAAGAACTTCATTCGTATCGTGCCGGGCGACAAGGTGCGGGTCGAGCTCTCTCCCTACGACCTGACGAAAGGCCGCATCACGTTTCGCGAGCGGTAGTGGGGCCGCGCGAGCGGTAAACGCCATACGCCCCGGCGGCTGGCAAATTGTTCTCCGAGAGGCCCCCCGCCAGCACTCGTCACCCTACTACGGGCGCAACGCTCTGGTCACGCGTTTGTCATCCGGGCAATCACCTGGCGAACCCGCATTTCGCCTCGCTTGGCTTCGAGGGGGCGCCCTGGCCCGAATTCTCGCGGTTTTTGGCAGCCCAGCGGGTTCCGGCTTGGAAATTGCGACCTAGGTTTGGAGGGCTTCCGGACCCTCAAGTTTTTCGCTTGCGCCGGTAGCATGGGCCGGAATATTCGTTAAAACCAAGGCTTCTTTGGCCGGGTATAACGCCGGGCATCGGGAATCGGCTCGCGGTCCAGCAATTGTTTCGACCGCTCGCAATATTCGTTCACAAACCATTGGGAGACTCTCGCCGTGAAGAAAACCTTGTTGTCGATGATGACCGTGGCCCTGTTGCTGGCCGGCTCGGCCAGCCGCGCCGCGGCCCAGGGAGACATGAAGCCGATCCTCGTGGTCTCGCTGGCCGGTTACCAGCGGATCATGGACGACATCGCGTTCGTCGGAAAACTGTCCGACAGTCCCGACCTGGCCAAGAACCTGGAAGGGATGATCACGTTCTTCACGCAGGGCCAAGGACTGGCCGGTCTCGATAAGACCAAGCCGTGGGGCCTGGCAGCCAGCACCGATGGGCTTAGCTTCCAACTGCTGGGTTTCGTTCCGGTCACGGATCTGAAGAAGCTGCTCGATGCTCTCTCCGGTTTCCTCGGCGACCCCGATCAGGAAGACGGCGTTTACAAGATCCAAGCCGGCCTGCCCATTCCGCTCTACTTGAAGGAGCACAAGGGCTATGGCTACCTGAGCCAGGACGCGGCCAGCCTGTCGAGCCTGCCGGACGATCCGACGAAGCTCTTGGGCGGCCTCGACAAGCAATACGACGTGGCCGTGCGTCTGAACGTGCAGAACATTCCCGAGGTCTTCCGCCAACTGGCTATCGACCAGTTCAAGATGGGGGTCGAGGGGAGCCTCGAGCAAGGTCCGGATGAAAGCGATGAGCAGTTCGAGCAGCGCTCGAAGATGACCCAGCAACAGATGGACACGCTGGTCACGACGCTCAACGAGCTGGACGAGTTGACGCTCGGCCTGTCGATTGACGAGGCCGCCCGCCGCACGTACCTCGACCTGCAGATGACCGCCGCCGATGGCACGCCCACGGCCAAGCAAATGGTCTCGCTGCCGGCGCCGCCGTCGAAGTTCGCGGGCTTCCTGATGTCGGACGCGGTGGCCACGTTGCACGTCAACAGCAAGGCGTCGCCGGAAAACACCGATCAATCGCTGATCATGGTCAACTCGCTGCGGCAGCAGATCATGTCGCAAATCGACGACCAGGACTTCGGCAACGACCAGGTCGAAGCGACGGTCAAGGACGTCGTGGGCCAGGTGATGGACGTGTTGCAAGACACAGTGAAGAAGGGGGTCGTCAACGGCGGCGCGGTGATCGTCGGCGATGGTCCTTTCACGCTCGCCGCCGGTGGACTGGTGTCTGACGCCAGCCGCCTGGAAGCGGTCGTCAAGAAGCTGGCCGACCTGGCCAAGAACGACGGCGGAATTCCCGCCGACGCGGTGAAGCTGAACGCCGACAAGCACAAGGGAGTGACCTTCCACACGGCCACTTTCGACGTGCCCAACGATGACGACAACGCCGACCTGGTCAAGGAGCTGCTTGGCGACAAGCTCATGCTCACCGTCGGCATCGGCAAGGAGAGCGCGTTCCTGGCCCTTGGCAACAAGGGGATCGACACGCTGAAGAAGGTGATCGACAAGTCGGAAGGGGTCACCGAGACCACCGATAAGCCCTTCGAGCTGACCGTGTCGCTCGCCCCGATTCTGAAGCTGATGTCGAAGGCCGAAGACGCCAACCCGATCATCGGCGCCATGGCGGCGACCTTGAAGGAGAGCGGCAAGGACAAGATCCAGCTCACCGTGCAGCCGATCAAGAACGGTGCGCTGTATCGCCTGGAGGCCGAAGAAGGGATCCTGAAGATCCTCGGCTCGGCCGTGAAGCTGGCCGCCGCCCAAAGCGGCTTGGGAGCTTTTTAGTACGCCCGCGGCGAGGTCGGGCGTCGCCAGACGCTTGATGAGTCGCAAAAAGTTGATTGCTCAAAAACGGCATCGGTCGCCACGTGCGGCCGGTGCCGTTTTTTATTGCGCGGGCATGCTACCGGCCCAGCCCATCATTGCCGATCACTTTGGTCGCGGGCAACGCGGCGCAGGCCGAATACTGCGGCGGCGATTGTTGGCCGAAGAGAAACGAAAACCGCCGGGGCGGATCGCGGTCGGCGGGTCATGGGTGCTTCGAGCATGGCTTGATTTTAACCTGCGCCAAAAGCAATCTCTACGTAGCCAAAGTCGGGCAGGAATGTGCAGCCGGGACGGCCGCACCACAAGTCATTTCGCGTCGGCCTTTTGTGGTGCAGGCGTCTCGCCTGCATTCTGCCAGGCGTGCAAAACTGCCCGGGCTGTGGATCGTAGCGTTTTTTGCGCCTAGTAGACGACGGTCGTCGCCGGCAGTTCGCCGCGCAACTCGCCCACGCCGGCATCACTGATTTGGGTGCCACGAATGAGGAGGTTTACGAGGTTTCCTAGCTGCTTGAGGTCTTTGAGTCCTTCGTCCGTCACTGCGGTGTCATTAAGGTCGAGCATGCGCAGGTTCGTAAGATTCGCCAGCGCCGGAAGCGCTTCGTCCGTGACCGCGGTTCCGCTCAGATCGAGGAAGGACAGATTCTTCAGTCCAACAAGGTCGTCGACGTTCGAGATGGCCGAGTTGTTGAGCCGGAGCATGTTCAGTTTCGACAGCCCGCTTAGTTCTTTCAACCCGGCGTTCGTGATCGAACAGCCGCTGAGAGTGAGCGTGGTCAGGTTTTTAAGATTCCCGACTTCCGCGAGGCCAGCATCCGTAATCATGCAATCGCCGAGCGTGAGGAGGGCGAGGTTTGGCAGGTGACGGATTTCGCTTAGCCCGGCGTCGGTGATCTTGGTTTCCCATAGACCAAGCGACTCGAGTCGCTGCAGGTTCTTGAGCTGCGACAATCCGGCATTGGTGATTCGAGTCGCGCCGAGGTAGAGGGTTGTCAGATTCGTTAGGCCCGCGATTTCCTTCAAGCCGACGTCCGTGATATTGGTCTCCGACAGTTCGAGCCTGGACAGATTTGTCAGAGAGCGCAGTTCCTTCAGGCCGGCGTCCGAGATCTGCGTGTCATAGATTTGGAGCGTGGCGAGCGACTTCAACTTCGGCACTTCTTTCAGCCCGACGTCCGTGATTTTCGTTCTCCCGAGGTATAGATGCTCAAGACCGGTCAGCCCGGCTGCCACTCTCAGACCCACGTCGCCGATCTGCGTGTGGCTGAGGTTCAAAGATTTCAATGTCGGCAAGCTGCTTAGGCAATTCAGTCCGGCGTCGGTGACATTTGTTTGGTTGAGATTGAGCGTCTGGAGGCTGTTCAGTGCACTGATGGACTTCAACCCTTCGTCTGTGATCCTCGTCTTCCACAACTCGAGCGTTTCCAGTCTCTTGAGCGCGACGAGCTCCTTCATGCCGGTGTCCGAGACGTCGGTGAAATTGAGCTCGAGCGTGGTGAGGTTATTCAGGCGCTGCAGTTCCTTCAGTCCGGTGTCGGTGATTCCTGTAAAGCGAAGCCGCAACGTCGCGAGATTCGGCAGCGCAGCCAGCTCACGCAAACCGGCGTCCGTGATCTTCGTTCCCGAGAGATTGAGCTCCGTGAGTTCGGTAAAGTCTCGAATTTCTTTGAGGCCGATGTCGGTGATTTCGTTGTAACTAAGACTTAGCGTCGTCAAGTTCTTGAGCGCACGCAGCGGCTGCAGGCCGGCGTTTGTCATATTGGTTCCATGAAGGCCGAGCGTTCTCAAGCTCGTCAGCTTGCCGACGTGTCGCAGGCCTTCATCGCCGATCGGGACGCCGTCCAACGACAGCGATGTCAAAGTGCCGAGTCCCTCCAACTGGGCCAGGCCGTCGTCCGTTATGTTGGAATCCGTGAAGTCGAGCGTCTGCAGGTGCCGAAGTTCCTTGAGCAGGCCCAGGAATCGGACGCTGCTCCTTCTCCGTTGGCTGAAGTCGACGCCGATTACTGGACGATCCGGCTGCGAGTTATCGCGCGTGATCCGGCCGCCGAGCAACTCGATCTTTGCGGCGGCCGCGGCCTCGTCCGTCTCGTCGCCGGCCACGGCCACCGAGCAGGCCCAGGGCAGCATCAGCAGGCCGAATACTGCAGCGGCGATTGTTGACCGAAGAGAAACGAAAACCGCCGGGGCGGATCGCGGTCGGTGGGTAAAGGGCGCGTCGGGCATGGCTTGATTTTAACCTGCGCCAAAAGCAATCGTCGCCTTGCGCCGGCGATGAACTCTTGGGCTCTACGTAGCCAATGTCGGGGAAATGTGCAGCCGGGACGGCCGCACCACAAGTCATTTCGCGTCGGCATTTTGTGGTGCAGGCGTCTCGCCTGCATCCTTGCGCAGCCAGAAAAACAAAACGGCCCTGGGCGGTAGAGCTTGCCCTTTTGCCGCTTAAATCCCGGTAATTCCGGGCTCCTCTGCAGGAGAACCGCAAAGTTGAGGTTCTGCGCGCGTATCTTCTGTAGCCGGCCTCCGGTGAGGCCGGGATTTCACGGGCCGCTTCCGGGGTCGCAGACCCCGGCTACAGACTTTGCAGTTCTCCTGGGCTCCCCTGTGGTTCCCTCGCAAAGCGCGTTACGCTAGAGTATCGAGACCCCATCGGCGGCACCGCGGCCGGCAGCCAAAAGCAGTCGTGACGGGTGTCCATCGTCGAGTCGTGTCCACGCGCCGCAAGAGCCTCTCCTTTCACATTTTCCGAACCGTTTCGATTTTAGCTACGCAGGGTTTTGGGATGCCAATCGTCAATTTCGTCACTGAGAAGAAGCAAGTTCAGGTGCCCGAGGGGGCCAATCTTCGCGTGGAAGCGATGAAGGCCGGGATCAAGCTCTATAACGGCATCAACGGCTACGGCGCGAAGCTGAACGAAGTTTTCAATTGCCACGGGTTCGGCCACTGCGGCACGTGCCGGGTGCTGATCACCAAGGGGAAGGAAAACGCCAGCCCGATGGGCCTGGTCGAGACGTTCACCTGCAAATACAACCCGCTGTCGCCGGCGATGTTCGCCTACATCGGCAACGAAGACACGATGCGGCTGGCTTGCCGCACCAAGGTGATGGGGGACATGGACGTGGTGACACGGCCCGACCTGAACCTGACGGGCGAGAACTTTTTCAGCTAGTCGCGATTTCCCGTTGCACGATCTGGGTGCCACTGCTGGCTTGCCCAGCAGTGCGACGATTTCGGTATTGGTGCCCTTAAAGCACCAAACGATTTTCGAAAGTGGCACGTGCCGTGAAGCAGGTTGTCGCCATCGTCAAGCCGTACCTGGTCGAGAAGGTCCTGGAAGGACTGAAGCGGGCTCCGCTCGAAGCCGTGAGCGTCCGCGAAGTGAAAGGCTACGGCCGCCAGAAAAACTATCTCGATCAATACGCCGGCAGCGAATACTCGCTGGCGTTTCTCCCCAAGGTCGAGATCAACCTGTGGGTCGAAGACGCGCGCGTCGAAGAGATTACGCGCCGCATCGTCGAGGTGGCCCGCACGGGCCGCATGGGGGACGGCAAGATTTTCGTCCTGCCGGCCGTGGCCTGTGACCGCGTGATCGACATCGGGAAAGCGAGCGCGAAGGGGAAGTAACGGGCGGTCACAGCTCGAAAAGCGTCGATTCTCCTCAAGAGTCGTCGTCCGCCCAATAGTCGCGATCAATCGCGAAATCGATCGCTTGCCGTGTCGCGTGCACGCACAGGATTTCGCGATTCAGAATAAATCGCAGTTTTGCGAGCCATTCGAGTTCGGGGCTGTTGTGCAACCGCCGTAGATCGGCGGCGATCATCAGTTCGCGATCGGTCTCGTCAAATATCACGATTCGATTCTCGCGTGCGACTGACTCCGGCAACAGCTCGACCAGAGCCGCCGGCAGCGGCATCCGCATCAGAACGCCGCTCACATCAGCCACAGGCCGCCCGCACCGCGGGCAGGCAATCGGGGGAACGGGCACGGATCGCCGTAGCTCATCACTGCCGCAAAGCGAGCAGCGGAAGTGCGGACTCTCGGCTGACGAGCCAATAGGACACATGTTTCAAAACTCCCGCCGCTGCTTCAGGGCGCGAGCGATTCAATCGCACCGCAAGGCATTACTAACTCACCTTTTCATCGGCCGTGCTTGCGAAATTGTGCCGCCACATTGCGCGCGCCGTGAATGACTCGCACGATTTGAATTCCGTCAGAGGTTGGAGCGTAGAAGATCACTAACGAATCCGTGGTGAAGCAACGCACATCAGGCGCTAGGTCGTGCCGTACTTCTCCAAGTTCCGGATGGCTCGCGTAGCGATCGCACGCAGCCTTCACCCGGTCCAAGACAGCATCCGCGCGTTCGACCGACGCATTGCCGATGAGGTAGTTCCAAATATCTCTGAGATCGTCACGCGCTTCGGGGAGGAATAGAACAGCGGGCATCCTACGCTACTTCGTAGTTGGTAAAGTGGCCCGCAATTCCGCCTTGAAAGCCTCGAAGTCAATCGGTTGCGCGGGCGCCTTGCCGCGGCGATCGAGCCTTTCCCGAATCTCCGCACGCAGTTCCTGGTACTGCTTTTCCAGATGGTCGAGAGCGCGAACGGCGTCGAGCAACAGTTCGTCCGCCGATTCATAGCCGCCGGCGGCCATTCGCTCGTCGACAGCTCGCTGCAGATCGGGAGGGAATGCGTAGGACATGATGATTTCTCCTGGACCATCAATCATACGCCGCCTCCGTTTAGGACGGCAAGCAGCTGATTTCCACTAGCGAACTGGAGGCACTTGGCCCAGCGGCCGCAGGACCTCTTATTGCTCCGCACCCATCACTCAGCGTTCCGCACTTCAGTCGAGCCAGTCCTGTTCCTTCAGTCGGGCCGGCACGTATTCTTCCGTGACGTAGCTAATTCCCTTCGAGATCAGCGACTCGACTTCCAGCTTGAAGCCGTTGTCGAGCATCTTGCTGATTTCTTTTTGCCAGGCCTTCTTGCCGGCGAACCACGGGTAATCCGCAATCTGCTTGGCACGCTTGCGGTCGTTGTCGTTGAGGTTGATCTTCACACTATTAGTGAGCTGGCAACGCTCCAGGTCGATCGATCGCAGGCCCAAGTAGCGGGCCTCGGGGATCGCCATACGTTTTGACTCGAAAGCCAGGTTGATCGACCCTTGCTTCAACACGCTGTAGATGTAATAGCCCCAGGGATCGTTATCCAAGAGGCAATAGATGGGCAGCTTCAATTCGTTGTGCAGGCGATAAAGCATGCGCCGCACGCCGCGCGGCGGCTGGCCGCCACCGTGGGTCAGCAGGCAGTTGTGCTTCTTCCAGAACTTGTCTTCGTTGAAGCGCTGCCAGACGGTTCCCTTTTCGACGTGCAGGATGAACTTGGCGTCGCACTTCTTGAACTTGATCACCTCGGGCTCGACGATCGAGGGAATGCCGTATCCGCCCGACCCCATGCGCGAGCAATCGATCTCGTCTCCCTTGTCCTCCAGCACGAGCGGACCGACCATGTCGCCGCGCTTCTCGGCATACAAGTGCAGCTCTTCGCGGAGAGCATTGATTGTCACCTCGACGTCTTCGATGATCGTGTCCGACTCGCCTTGCTCGTCGAACGTTTCTTCCTTCACACCCTCGATCGAGCGTTTGTTCTTATAGAACAGACCACGCAGGCTGAGTGTCTTGCCCTGCTCGATCAATTCCTTGCAGCCGCTGGCCACGAGCATGGTCTGCATGTAGGCCTTGGCTTGCGACAGGTTGAACAATTGCCGGCGATTGGTGTTCGAGCCCATCTCGAGGAACCGCTTGCTCTTGTTGTACTTGACGTTCGACAAGGCGCGGGCCGGAATATCCAGATGCGGTTCGCGCTTCTTGGCGGCGGTCGTGGCCACGACGTCGGCCATGCCGACCAGTTGGCCCATCGTCTTCTTGTCGCGGTCGTTGAGCGCGACGGGCTTCGTTTTTGTCGTCGCGGTATCGCCGGCGGCGCGGCGTGTAGAGCGTTTGGCCATGGTGTGTTGCTTAATTCATTGATTGTGCGTTAAGAGCTTTTCTTCGTCCGTGATCGCTTCGGCTTCGCTGTGCTTTCTGCGGCAGGGGCTTCGGCTGCTTTTGCCTCGGCCGACACGGGCGCGCCCGTGGCCGGGTCGATGATCAACACGTTGTCGCCGAAATCATCTTCCTGCTCGGTGATCGGCTTGCCGCTTTCGTCGAGCGTGACGTCGGCCTCGGCGGTTTTCCGTTTGGCGACGGCGACCAGTTGCTTGTACAGCTCGTCCTTATCAGCGCCGTTAATGGTCTGGACCGCCTGCGCGACTTCGCCCAGGTAGCGGAGGAAGATGTTGCGTCGTTCACCCTCTTGCTTTACGCGCATGCGGCGGCGCATGTACATGCCCAGCTTGCGGCCGACCGATTGCAGCGCCAGGCGCAGCTCTTTTTGAATCTCGGGATACGAGGCGACCGCTTCTTTCGATTCGCTGGTAAACGGCACCCACACGCTGGCGATGTGCGCGAGCACCGTTACGGGACCGGAAGGGAGCGAGCCGCGCGACTGGCTCAGACCGTAGCTGCGCCAGTTCATCTGCAAGATCGATTGCGTGATGGCGCAGGCCGCCGGCTGAAACTGCAGCGGCACGCGGTTGGCGTAACGCAGCACGTTCATCGTTTGACCGTCTTCGACGTTCACGGTGCGCAAGGTCTCGTGCAGCTTGGCGATATCTTTCGGCTTGAGCTTGCCGGGCGTGACGCGCGTGCCTAGTTCGGCCTCGGCCAGGGTCCTATCCGCCGCCTCGGCGCCAAACCCGGTAAACGTGCTGATCAGAAATTGCCGCAAGGTGCGGGCGTCGCTCTCGGCCAGCAATTCCGTCAGGGCTTCGAGCGAAATCTTTTGCGCGGTCGAGGCGCCGCCGTACGCCAGACCGACCTCGATCTGGAACGGGTTGCCGCGGTAAACCGTGGGGGGCCGCGTCGAGGCCACGTAGAACTCGGCCGGCACCACGTGGTGCAAGCCCTTCAGCATTCGCTCTTCGCCGATGGGGGACAAGCAATCGGTGGCCGGCGCGCTGATCTTGGTCTGTTGGATCGCCTGGTACAGCGAGTCGGCCTCGTGCCGGCCGATCCGATGCGGATGAGCGCGGACCGAAAGCTTCGCCGTGTCGCAAATCTTTCGCGCCACCTGTGAGCTGACGCGCGAGAAGCTGCCGGTCAGAAATTGCGACAAGGTCGGCGCCTTCGAGTCCTTGAGCATCGTGACCAGCATGCCCAGCTCGATACCGTACGGGTGCGGTTTGATCTCCTTGGGCTCGACCGGCAGTGTCTCGGCCGAGCGCGCGTAGTCGTGCGTTTGATCTTCGGGGTCGAGGTAGTGGAACGTCGCGTGCGGGTTCGCGATCGCGGTTTGCTCCAGATAATCGTCCACGCTGCCGCGGCCGCGCGTGTAGCGGGCTTCGAGTTCGATCGTCACCCGCGTGCCGTGATCCTGCGGCACCCACTCGATGCCGTGCTTCTCGATCGCCTTGGCTCCCGCCTCGCCCGGCGGAATGTCGACCCCTTCCCCCTTGCCGTTGAGGATCTCGGGCTTGTTCTTTTTTGTGTCGATCTGGATTTCGAAGTAGTGCGCCGGCTTCTTCGGCGACACTTTGGAAATGATCTTCACCGGTTTGCCGGTCGTCAGTACGCCGTACATGCCGGCGGCGCTGATGCCGATGCCTTGCTGGCCGCGGCTCATCCGCAGACGGTGGAATTTCGAGCCGTACAAGAGCTTGCCGAAGATGTTCGCGATCTGCGTCTTCAGAATGCCCGGCCCGTTGTCCTGCACGCCGACCTTGAAGCGCGACGGCCCGGTCTGCTGAATGTGGACCCAGATCTCGGGGAGGATGCCGGCCTCTTCACAGGCGTCGAGCGAGTTGTCGACGGCCTCTTTCACGGTGGTGAGCAGGGCCTTGCGCGGGTTGTCGAAGCCGAGCAGGTGCCGGTTCTTGGCAAAGAACTCGCTGACCGAGATATCGCGCTGGCTGGCGGCCATCGACTCGGCCGTGGCACGCCGTTTGGTGCGGCCGCCACGTTCGGGCTTCTCGGCATGGCCGTTGCTCTCGGCGGGGTGTTCGGAGGCGACGTCGGCTGCGGTTGATTCTTCGGCGGCCTGTGATTCCTCCGCGGCCGCGAGTTTTCTCTCCGCGTCGAGAGGGGCGTCCGTCGCCCCGTTGCGTGAGGGATGCTTGGGTGCCTTCCTGGGCTTAACGCGTGACAACGCGGACCTCCACAGTTGCGCGGGTGCTCGATGCAAAGATGGGTCGAATGAGGCGACTCTTCGGGCGCGAGGTTTCACGAGCCGAAATGAAGCCTGACGGTCGTTCCGACCGTAGCGATTATAGCGGTTGTCCGGAGGACTTTATAGGCGGCTTTCTCCTTACCAGCCGTAGACTTCCGTCGATTGAGAAATCCCTCATACAAAGACTAACCCGGCGCTCTCGGCATGGCCGAATCTGTTGTTGGGCTGAGCCGGCGGCGTCGATTCCGACGCACGGTGAACGGCCCAGAGGCGCATGGTCAATCCCGCGACCAGCACGCCTCGAAAGTCCGAGATGCCGACCTGAGACCCACAGGAAGGAGCGTTCCCGCCATGCGAGTCCCCACCTTGCGCTTTGCCACGGTCGCGGCCGCGATCCTCATCGCCTGCGCCATCGTAAGCGAAGCGCGCGTTCAAGCGTCCGACGGATTGCTCGCTCCGCGGCCGCGCTATGACCTGTTCTACAACTTCTATGTCGGTCCGAGCATCTACGGAGGCCAGCCTGCCCAGTTGTATGTCTCCCCGCGCCCCACGCCCGAATTCGTGGGCCACACCTACATCACGTACCAGCCGCTGATGCCGCACGAGTTTCTCTATAAGCACTGCCGGTGCTACTGCCGCTACAACGTTGTCGATTGTGGCATGACCAAGACAAAGGTCTGCTGGTGGTAGTCCGGCGTGTTTTGCGGCCGACGTCTTCCTGACCCCCCGCTCGGCAGGAAGACGTGGAAAGGATTCCCCCGACTCATGACGCGAAATCTCCAACTAATGTCGTTGGCCTTGGCCATCGGCGCCATCGCGCCGGCCATTGTCCGTGCCGATCCGCCGTGCAATTGCCAAGCCGGGCAATGCGCGGTGCCCAGCTACAATCCCGCGCAATACAACGGCTGCTGTCCTCAAGGCGCGCCCCGCGCTTGCGGAAAAAGCGGCTGCACGACCGGACAGTATGGCGCCGGTTGCTACGGATACGGTGCATGCCCGCCGCTAAAACATCCTTGTTACCTGAATTGCGCGGCGAACGAAGCCTATCGTGCCTCGCTCACCAACTGGCACGGCGCCTACTGCGCCGTCGATTGGGGTACGCCCGTGGCGCTTGTCTGCCCGCCGAATGCCGGTCGTCAGACGAAGTACAACTGGGGCGTGACCAACACGCAAGTCGTGCCGATCAGTCACCAGTTTGGACGCAACTATCCCGGCCCTGGCGTCGCGGGTGGTGGCGTTGGATTCCTGCCGACGCCGATCTGGCCCAATTCTACGGACCAGTTCGGCATCTACTACGTTCGCGGTCCCTGGTAGACCCCACGGAGCACGAACGCCCGCCCGTCGATCCCGCCGAGAAGAGAACAGGGCGACTCGACCACTCACCCACGGTCGAGCCGCCCTGTGTGTTTTTGCGAATCGCAACTAACGCCTCAACGACTCACTTCGCGGAGAGCGCCGCTTCGATCGCCTTAGTGACTTCCGGCGCGTCGGGCTTCACCGTCGGGGCGAAGCGATTCACGATGTTGCCGTTGCGGTCGAGCAGGAACTTCTCGAAGTTCCACCTGATATCGCCCGGGAACTTCGGATCGGTCTCGGACGAGGTCAGGAACTTATAGAGAGGGCATTGGCCTTCGCCCTTGACCACGACCTTCGAGAACATGTCGAACTTCACGCCATAATTCTTCGTGCAGAACTCCGAGATCTCGCTATCCGTTCCGGGCTCCTGGGCGCCGAATTCATTGGCCGGGAAACCGAGCACGGCCAGGCCCTGATCGGCGTACTTTTCGTGCAGCGCTTCGAGCTGCTTGTACTGCGGCGTCAGCCCGCACTGGCTGGCCACGTTGACGATCATCACGACCTTGCCCTGGTATTTCGAGAGATCGACGGGCTTGCCGTTGAGCGACTTCATCTGGAAGTTCAATGCGGGGGCCACGTTCTCCGCTCCTTGGGCCAATCCGGATGCCAGGGCAACGATCGCCACGGCAGCGAGCGTTCCGGTCAGGTGCGACAGCGTTTTACGCATGGCAGGTTTCTCCTCGGGGATTCTGGGGGCAGGGTTTAAAGTAGCGGAACTTTGCGGGCTGTCCGCATATCTGCTGGCTACTAATACGTCGCTCGACGGCTGCGGGATTCTTCCCGCTTCCAGCACGGCGTGGCAGCCCTACGAATCTAACTCCCTCACAAGCACTTCGCCAGCAAGCAGTCTGTGACGGTCTTCGACGCCGAAATCTGCAGGGTGCCCTGTGGGATTAGCACAGTACTTGCGGTCATGGTGCCCACAGGGCACCCTGCAGTCCGGGCATTAGGCCGGCTACAGAAGCGGGGCCGAAACGGCCAATTGTCCACAGGCTGTTAGTCGAACCACTCGTCGGCCGGGTCGAATTTGGGCATCGAGATCACGAGCACCGTCATGCGTCCCACGGCCCGATGGCGGCATCCTGGCCGAATGAGCACCGACATCCCTGGATGGACGGCAATCAGGTCCTCGTCGAGCTGCATCTTGGCGTCGGCGGCGCACTCGAGGATGTAATACGTCTCGGTGTGCTCGCGGTGATAGTGCAACTGCGCGTCGGCCGAGATTTCGGTGCGATGGACGGTGGCTGGAAAGTCAGTCACGTCGGCGAAGGCGCGGCGGGCCTGGCCGCACGGGCATGGCACGGGGGCAATCTGCGTCAAGTCTGCCAGTTCGTAGCGACGCAACCTTGTTTGCGGCATATGACGAGCCCTTCTCACGCTTAGTCCACGCGGCGGTCGCCCCGCGCCATGTTGTTTGAGCACAGCAGCTTCCAGCGCACAAAGCTAATCCGCGGCGTGGACAAAATCCATCCGCGCGCACCCTCGTGCCACCATCGCGCGATGGCACTATGACCGTCAAGGCTTGGCCACCTTGCCGTCACGGAAATCTTTGCGCATTGGGAGCGTTAAGCCATTTGCTGAAAATTACTTCCGCTCGCTCAAGGGGTTTCCAGAGTGCTGCCGATACCGCTAGTGTCCCTCACCGAGGAACACCTGCCCGCAAAGGCAAGTCAGGGAGTCATTGAGCAGCCGCCAGTTATTAATCGAGCCAAGGAATGGTTCGACGGCCTCGATGCAAGAACGGTTTTGAACTGCGGGTTCCGACCCAGCTGCCCTGCTCGCGACCGCCAACTACACCCACCGCGAAACACGGTTCTCCCCCGACGGAAGAACCACCCACACAAACGAGCGATCAACCGCTCGACCCAGCACGGTGTAACCCGTGGCGTTCGTCAGTACGGCAAGCACTGCCGCCCTCAGTTCGTTGCAAAGGAGACGTTGGTCGATGAAATGGAACATGATTTTTGGAGCGCTTGTTCTTAGCGTAGGCTTGTGTAGCCAGAGCTTCGGCTTCGAGCTCCTGGATCGCATGCTCGGCTACCGCTCGGGTGGCTGTGGCGGGTGCAACACCTGCTGCAGCAGCTGCTGCGAACCGACTTGCTGTGCGGCCGAGCCGACCTGCTGTGCCGCTGAACCCGCTTGCTGCGCTGCTGAGCCGACCTGCTGCGAAGCGCCGGCCTGCGGTGGCTGCGACAGCTGCTGCAACTCGGGCTGCGGTGGCTGCCACAAGCACTGCGGTCTGTTCGGTGGTTTCAAGGGCCTGTTCGCTTGCCACAGCTGCTGCAAGTCGAGCTGCTGTGCCTCGAGCTGCTGCGAGCCGACCTGCTGCGAAGCCGCTGCTTGCGAACCCGCTTGCTGCGCTGCTGAGCCGACCTGCTGCGAAGCCCCGGCCTGCAATAGCTGCTGCAACACGGGCTGCTGCAAGAAGAAGTGCTGCGGTGGTTTGCTAGGTGGCCTGTTCCACTGCCGTAAGTCGTGCTGCAACACCTGCAATAGCTGCTGCGAGAGCAACAGCTGCTGCGGAAACGGCTGTGCCGGTGGCTGCAGCAGCTGCGGTGGCGGTGCGGCTGCCGAGTCGGGCAGCGACGTCCCCCCCGCTCCTCCGGTTGCCGATCAGTCGGCTTCCGTCCAGGGCAAGCGTCGCTACGTCCAGACCAGCTCGGTCGCTCGCCGCAACTAAGCCGCGAGTAACCGACAACTACGCGTGAATCCCTCAAGCCTGTCCGGGAGCAATCCCGGGCAGGCTTTTTGTTTGCGCCGAGCGCGAAGAAAATGCAGAAGGCAAAATGATGAATGATGCGTCGAAGAAGCGATGAGCGCGGAGTGATGAGTGATGAACGGGAAGAGAATCTGGCCGCGGTGTCGGACGGCCGCGTGACGCGACAAGCATTTTGCATTGCCTCCGCGC